>CAKMQM010000158.1:0-6927 GCA_927911615.1 uncultured Xylanimonas sp. | reverse complement strand
TCGGCACCCGTCTCGGCGCCTCTCATCGTTATGTGCACTCATGGTCGTCTCCGTCCTCGTCTATGCGGCGAAGGGCGCGGCTGACGCCCACCCCCCAGACGCTCTAGGGCACGAAGAGTGGGCGACCCCTCGCCTCGTCCCCCTTCCGATCAGGCAAGCGCGATGCCGATAGGATGAGGGCATGACGATTACGGCGGCGGCGGACGGTTCTTCCCTCGGCAATCCCGGGCCTGCGGGGTGGGCCTGGTACGTGGACGAGGACACGTGGGACGCGGGCGGCTGGCCGCAGGGCACTAACAACCTCGGTGAGCTGACCGCTATTCTGCGTCTGCTCGAGGCCACGGCAGAGACCGGCGAAGAGCTACACATCCTCGCCGACTCGCAGTACGCGATCAACGTCGTGTCGAAGTGGCGGCTCGGCTGGAAGAAACGCGGCTGGACGAAGGCCGACAAGAAGCCCATCAAGAACCTGGAGCTCATCCAGGAGATCGACCGCGCCATGGAAGGGCGCCGCGTCACCTTCGAATGGGTCAAGGGCCATGCGGGTCACCACATGAACGAGCGCGCCGACGACCTCGCGCGCGCATGCGCCGAGGCCTACCAGGCTGGGCGCACACCCGAACCGGGGCCCGGGTTCGGAGGCGGCGGAGGGTCGCGCGGCACTGCGTCGGCGGATCAGGCGTCCTCAGATCAGCCGTCCGGGGGCGCTGCTGCGCCAGCGTCCGTCGACCAGCGCGACGAGGCCACAACATCGACTTTCCGTTCTCATCCCAGTGTTTTCTCTGCTTCTGCTGAGCCGATTGAACCCGCGGAGGCGGCCCCGGCCTCGTCCGTGAGAGCGGCGACCACTGAGGACGCGGTCGCCCGCGAGCGCGAGTTCATCCTGGCGTGGACCGGCGGCGACGAGGAGGCGCTGGCGGCCATGACCGACGAGCGGACGACGCGCATCTGGCCGGGTGGTGGCGCGACCACGACGCTGGCGGGCCCCTCGCCCACTTCCCCGGCGATCGGCCGCATCGACGTGCACGATCTGGGCGGGGCATTCCTGATCCGCTACCGGGTGCGCTGGGAGGGTGGCGCTTCGCTGGAATCCAGCGTGTGGGCGCCGGCTACTTCTGGCGAGACGCGCCTGATCATGGTGCACCACCAGTCGACGCTGATCTCCTGAGACGGGCTATCGCGGGCAGGCATCCGCGGGCGTGCACAGCTTGCATACACAGGGCGCGTCGGATAATCCCACGGGGCATCGGGCCGCGGCGTGGAGAGGTTGCATCTCGACAGCCAGCCGCACGCGTCCCGGCCCAATCCAGCCCTTTACGCGGATAGGTTATGCGCGTGTGGATAGGTTATGCGCACGCGGATAGGTTATTAAGGTATCCGCATCGTCGTAACCTATCCGTATCTTCGTAACCTATCCGCATAGCCGTTTCCAATCCGCCCGCCCCAACGGCACCTGCGCGGCATTGCACCGCTTAGGGAGCATTGCACCGCTTAGGGAGCATTACACCATTTAGGGAGCATTACACCACCTCCGAACTGGTGTAATACCCCGCTAAGTGGTGTCACACCACTTAGGAACAAGCCAGAACGCGGACCAACCCTGAAAGAGTGACCTGCAGGTTGTATCTGAGCCTCGATGCATGAGACGGGGAGTAGATGCGCACGATCTGGATAGGAAACGACAAACTGGATAGGTTATTGCGTTCTGGATAGGAAAATAAGCTATCCAGAAGAGTCGTTCCTATCCAGAACACAACTTCCTATCCAGAACACGCAACCACTCCGCCGGAAGACCACCACGCAGCCCAACCGGGGGCCTCGGGCGACGGCAAGGCCTGGCCGGGCATCTGATCGATCGCTCCGAGCCGAAGGATCGCGTGTGGCGATCTCGCGGGCGGGCCGCCGCCCACGGGCGCACCAAGCAGCCAGGTCTGACAATGCCGCCCCCTCCGGCGCCCGGAACACGGCCGGGGAGCACAGCAACAAGCACAACAGCGGGGGCGCAAGCCACCGGTCTGCGCCCCCGCTCATCCCCTCCGCGAGGAGCCCCTACACCCTTACAGCTTGGCGCCCTCGAAGCTGAAGATGTCGAGGAACTTGCGCGCACGATCCGAGACGGATCCGCGAAGAACTTGCGCGGCGGGTCGACCTCGACGATGCGGCCCTCGTCCATGAAGACGATGCGGTCCGCGATCGCGCGGGCGAAGCCCATCTCGTGCGTGACGATGAGCATCGTCATGCCGGTGCGAGCCAGCTCGAGAACGACGTCGAGGACCTCGCGCACCATCTCCGGGTCAAGAGAGGCCGTGACCTCGTCGAGGAGGAGGATCTCGGGGTCCATCATGAGCGCACGCACGATGGCGACGCGCTGGCGCTGGCCGCCGGACAGCTGGCGCGGGTAGTCGTCGGCGCGGTCTGCCAGGCCGACGCGCTCGAGCAGTGTCAGCGCCCGCGCGCTCGCGTCGGCGCGCGATTCTCCCGCGACGAGGCCGGGGGCGAGCGTCAGGTTCCCCATGACGGTCAGGTGGGGGAAGAGCTCGTAGGACTGGAAGACCATTCCGATGCGGCGGCGGACCTCGGGCCAGGAGACGCCGGGCGCGGCCAGGTCGGTCCCGTCGAAGAGGATCTGCCCGGAGTTGATGGGCTCGAGGCCGTTGATGGTGCGCAGGAGCGTGGACTTGCCGCAGCCGGATGGTCCGATGATGACGACGACTTCGCCGTCGGCGACGTCGAGGGAGACGCCGCGCAGGGCGTGGTGCCCGCCGGGGTAGGTCTTGTCGAGGTCGACGAGGCGCAGCTGCGGGTCGGAGGTCAGTTCTGCCATGTTTTCTCCATGTGGCGTGAGAGGAGTGAGATCGGCCAGCAGATGAGGAAGTACAGCACGAAGATCAGGCCGTAGATCCACAGCGAGGCGGTCGGGTAGTTAAAGCGGTTGGCGTCGATGATCTGCTGTCCAACCTTGAGGACTTCGACGACACCGATGAGCACGACGAGGGAGGTCGTCTTCACCATGCGGGTGATGAGGTTGACGGCCGGGGGCGCGAGCCTGCGCAGGGTTTGCGGCAGGATCACGCGGCGCATGGTCTGCCTCGGGGTGAGCCCCAGAGCGTAGGCGGACTCGTACTGGTGGCGCGGGATCGCGATGAGTGCGCCTCGCACGAGGTCACCCATTTCGGCACCACCCCACAGGGTGAAGACGAGGACGGACGCCGTGATGCCGTCCAGGTTGATCCCCGCGACGCGCGTGAGCCCGAAGTAGGCCACGAACAGGAGGACGAGCTGGGGCATGATGCGCACGAACTCGAGGTAGAGCTGCATGAGCCAGCGCAGGACTCGCCAGCGCGAGCGCATGCCGAGGCCAACGAACACGCCGAGCACCAGCGACAGCACGACGGACAGCGCGGAGATGCCGACGGTGACGCCCAGGCCCTCGAGAATGCGCACAAGGTTGCGGCCCTCAAAAATGACGTTAATTCCCAAATCCGCCACGGCGCACCTTCTTTTCGACGAGTCGGGCCGCGATGGACACGGGCAGGAGGATCACCAGGTAGGCGACGACCAGGAGGATCAACGCTTCGGAGGTGTTGTAGGACATGCCGATGAGGTCTTTCGCGACGTACACGAGGTCGGGCAGCGCGACGACGGAGACGACGGATGTTTCCTTGATGAGGAAGATGACGTTGGCGGCGAGCGGCGGCACGGAGGTCGCGATGGCCTGCGGGAGGGCGACGTGACGCAGCGTCTGGGTGCGCGTGAGGCCGAGCGCCGCCGCGGACTCCCACTGGATGGTGGCGATCGAGTCGAGGCCGGAGCGCAGGGCCTCGGCCATGTAGGCGCCGCCCAGGAAGATGAGGCCGACGATCGCGCAGGTCTCACCGCTCCACTTGATGCCCACGCGCGGCAGGCCGAAGTAGATGAAGAAGAGCTGCACGAGCAGCGGCGTGTTGCGCGACAGTTCGACGTAGGCGGCGGCGATCTGGGTGGCGACGGGGATCCGGTATTGCCGGATCGCGGCCACGAGCAGGCCGACCGCGAGGGAGCCGACGATGCCGATGGCCGCGATCCTCAGGGTGAGGATGGCGGCGTCGACGTACAGGGGCGCGTATCGCGCCAGAATGTCGAGATTCATAGGAAAAATCCGGGACGAGGCCGTGGCCGGCCGGGGCGTTCACCCGCGGTGGGCGCTGTCCCCGGTGGGGGCCACGGCCTCGTACCTGCGTCAGTTGGTGGAGGTGGTGTCCACGCCGCCTTCGACGACGAGGTCGTCGGGGGTCGCGGCGTCACCGTAGACGGGGGCGAGGGTCTGCTCGTAGTCCTTGTGGAAGAAGTTTTCCTTGCCGAGCTCAACGAGCTGGTTGTTCAGCCAGTCGAGAAGGGCGGTGTTGCCCTTCTTGACGGCGGCCGCGATGTAGCTGGTCTCGCCCAGGCTCTTGATGCCGACGCTGAAGCCGGGGTGCTGGATCGCCCAGGCGATGACCTCGGTGTTGTCGGTGGAGAAGGCGTCGCCGCGGCCGTCCTCGAGGGCCTGGTAGGCATCGGAGTACTGGTCGTACTTCTGGAGCTTGACTTCGGGGTGGTTGGCCTCGAAGTAGGCTTCGGCGGTCGTGCCCTTGGTGACGATGAGGGTCTTGCCGGCCAGCTGGCTCACGTCGGTGATTTCAGCCGAGGTGGGCGAGACGACGCCGAGGGAGACCTTGAAGTAGGGGTTCGCGAAGTCGACCTTTTCGGCGCGCTCGGGCGTGACGGTGAAGTTCGCGAGGGTGATGTCGACCTTGTTGGAGGCGAGGACCTCGGTGCGGGCGGCGGCGTCGACGGGGACGTACTTGGCGGTGACGCCCAGGTCGGCGGCGATGCGGTCGCCGTAGACGACGTCGTATCCGGCGGGCTTGCCATCGGCGTCGATGTAGCCGAAGGGGGCCTTGTCGGAGAAGATGCCGATGACGATCTCGCCGGCTTCCTTGATCTGCTCGGGGCTGCGGTCGCCGACCTGCGCACTCGACGAGGAGGACGAGGAGGTGGACGCGCCACCGGAGCATGCGGCCATGCCGAGGGCTGCGACCATGGCGACGGCGGCCGTGGCGAGTCGAAGGAATGGCTTCTTGCGTGCGTGAGTGGCGCTCATGAGGGCTCCTGATCTGCGTTTTCGATGGAAGCGCCGAGGGATGCTCCTCGGCGACAGGAACGATATTTCCACCAGACGGTTTATTGCGCGAGAGCTATTTCCCGTTTTGAAACTATGTGACAGGTCCGTGTCGAGGCTCCTTCCCACTTCGTGGAACGCTCTCACCGCGAGAGCGTGCAAGTCGTCACGCACGGCCCCGCCAGCGCGCACTCCCACCGCCTCACGCGTCACAATTGCACCCATGCCCAAGCTACCGCGCACCGTGAACCTCCCCGTGCCGGCTAGCCCTACCCGCCGCGAGATCCTCGAAGGCCTGCGCATCACGGCGCCCGTGGCCGCGGGATACATCCCGCTGGGCCTGGCGTACGGCGTTCTCGTCATCCAGCTGGGCCTGCCGTGGTGGTTGGCTCCGTCGCTCTCCCTGGCCGCCTACTCGGGGTCGGCCGAGCTGCTCGTCGTCACCCTGGCCGCGCAGAATACGCCGCTCGCCGTCATCGCGGTGACGATGCTGCTGGTGAATTTCCGTCTCCTGTTTTTCGCTTTCTCGTTCCCGCTGCACGTCATCGAGGGCCGCTTCGCGCGCCTCTTCTCGATGTACGCCCTCGTGGACGAGGCCTACGCGCTGACCGCCGCCCGCCCGAACGGGTGGACGAAGCCTCGGCTGCTGGCGATGCAGGTTCTCTTTCACCTGACGTGGCTGATCTCGAGCCTCGTGGGCGTGTCCGCGGGCTCGTTGATCCCCACGCAGATCGAGGGCCTCGACTTCGCGCTCACGGCTCTGTTCCTCACGCTGACCCTGGACGCGGCGCGCACGAGGCGCGAGCTGCCCTCGGTCCTCCTGGCTGGCGCGTCCTTTGCGGTGGCCATGGTGGTGGCGCCAGGCCAGCGCCTGCTCGTGGCGCTGCTGCTGTTTGTCGCATGCCTGGTGGTGCGCCACGTTCTTCATCGCCGAGGCATCCTGCACTCCGCGGATGAGGCGAGCAAAGGGGGTGCGCAGTGACTCCGACGTTGGGCTACCTGCTGGCGCTTCTGGCGATCACCTTCGTCATCGACTTTACGTTGCGTGCTCTGCCGTTCAAGATCCTCGAGCCGCTGCGCGATTCGCGTTTCGTCTCCGACATGGCGGTGTGGATGCCGCCGGGCATCATGCTGATTCTGGTGCTCTCGACGCTGACGCAGGGCGCGCAGGAGTCGGGTGACCGCTGGTGGGCGGCGCTGGTGGCGGCGGGAGTGACGGTCGCGGTGCACCTGCTGAGCGGCCGCAAGCTCCTGTGGAGCGTCGGCATCGGAACGGTCTGCTACGTCGCGTTGCTGAACTGGCTCTGACGAAATAGCGCTGACGAACTGGCTGCCACCAGCTGGCTGGGCTCCAGCTGCTGGGTTCCAGATGCGGTGCCCGGCAGCACCGACAAACTGCTTGCCGAACTGCTCCGAGCCGCGGGCGCGCGCGGGATACCTCCCCCCCCAAAGTCGCACGTAATTTAACATGGTCATTTTTCGAGACACTCCACAAACGTTGCAATCCCAACGATGTGATTTCAAAGCCTGAAATACTCGCAGGGGAATTACGTGCGAAATTGGTCGGTTCACATCAAACAGCGCGGCTCTAGGTTCTGTGGTGGTTGGCAACGGATCTTGGTGAGGAGTTCGTTGTGGCTGGTGTTGGTCGTGTTTTCAGGGGTTGAGTACCCCTCCCGACGTGAGGCGTGTCAGGCTCGGCATCGGGAGTATGTGCGGGCTCTTGCTGATGGTTTGAACTTCACGCAGGCAGCTCATGCTGTTGGGGTCTCGAAGCGGACGGGCAA
>CAKMQM010000157.1:0-7153 GCA_927911615.1 uncultured Xylanimonas sp. | reverse complement strand
GGGCGAGCACGACGCCGCGGGAGACCTCTTCAGCGGCTTGGTCGCCCAGGAGCTGGCGCACGAGCTCGACGCCGAGCTCCAGGGGAGGTTCCGGCGCCGCGGCTGGTCGTGATGAATTCGTCGACAACGACGGGGTTCTCGTGGACGATCGCGCGCCTCGGCGATGGCCTTGATAAACGCGGGATTCGCGGTCGCGTGGCGGCCATCGAGGATGCCCAGCTCGGACAGGATCGAGGGGGCCGCGCAGATCGCCGCGATGGGCAGGGACGCATCGGAGCGACGCAGCGCCTCAACCTGGATGGCGGGCGTGGCCTTCAGGCCCAGGGTGCCGGGCATGCCGCCGGGCAGGAAGAGAACGGTGTAGGTGGACAGGTCCACGTCCTCGAGCATGAGGTCGGCGACGACGCGGATGCCGTGCGAGCTGGTCACGTGACGCGCGTCGGTCACGGAGATCAGGTCGGAGCGCACACCGGCACGGTACAGGACGTCGGCGACGGCCAGGGCCTCGACCTCTTTCGAAAGCCGTCGGCCAGCATGATGGCGACGGTGGCGTCGGTGGCAAGCTTCTCGGGAGTGGGCATGATTCCTCTTTCCTCGCGGCTACTGAAAGGAGCGTTACGACCAGGTTAGCGCAGCCGAGCGCGCCCCGGAAGCGAGCCACGGCCTCGTCCCGCAGGGGACGAGGCCGCGTGCGTCACTCGGAGCGCAGGGCTTCGACCGGGTCCTGGCGCGAGGCGCGCGAGGCCGGGATGATGCCCGCGATGACGGTCAGGCCGACGGATACCGCGATGAGGGTCAGGGCCGTGAGCGGCGAGAGCTGGGCGATGTTCTCCACCTTGAACGAGGAGTAGGCGATGCCGTTCGCGATCGCGCACAGCCCGTAGGTCACGCCGACGCCCATCAGGCCCGCCAAGAGGCCTTCGATGACGGTCTCGGCGTTGAACACGCGCGACACGTCGCCCTTCGAGGCACCGATCGAACGCAGGATGCCGATCTCCTTGCGACGCTCGAGCACGGAAATGTACGTGATGATCGAAATCATGATCGAGGAGACCACCAGCGAGATCGACACGAAGGCGATGAGCAGCCAGGAGATGATGTCGACGATCTTGGTCACCGAGCTCATGAGTGCGCCCATGACGTCGGAGTAGGTGACGACCTTGTCGGTCGCGCCCGCCGCCTTGTTGTCGGCGTTGTAGGCATCCAGGGCGGCCTTCACCTTGTCCTTGTCCGCGAAGGACTTGGGGTAGATCGAGATGTTCGACGGGGACGCGATGTCCGCCCAGCCCAGGTTCCTCAGGTTCGTGTCCAGGGTCGGCACGTTCGTGGAGAACATGGTCGCCATGAGGGCCGCGAGGGACTTCTCGTCCACGTTGGATTGGAAGGCCTCGGCGAAGGCCTGCGGATCCATGGAGAAAGCGCTGGACATGTTGGTCGCGAACTGCTCCATGGTGGAGCCGATCTGGTCACCAATCGCGGTCGACAGCTGCGTCATCATCGAGGTCATCGCGTTCGTCATGGCCTCCTGCATGACCTGGCCGATGACGGCGCTCACGCCCTGCGTGAGGGTGGTGCCAGCTGGGCGCGATCTGCGCGGAGATCGCGTTCATGACCTGAGTGGAGACATCGGTACCGATCTGGGCCAGGGCGGGGTCGTCCCCGAGGGCCTTCGTCAGGTTCGCGGCGAGCTTGTCGGAGTCAACGACCTGGTCCGAGGAGACGGCCGCTCGCAGCTGCTCGAGCACCTCGGGCTGAGAGAAGTAGGCCGAGGCCAGGGTCGCGAAGTCCGTCGTGCCGCCCGCCTCGATCTGCTCGCGGGCGTAGTCCTGGAAGCCCTGGGCGATCTGGGAAGCCTGTGCGCTCAGGTAGTCGGCCGCGCCATCCTTGACGGCGCCGTCGGCCAGGGCCGAGCGGATGATCGTCTGGAAGTCGACGTTGGCCAGCTGCGGCAGGTCCTTGCTCAGCTCTCCGAAGTCTAGGCCGGACAGGTCGAAGGCCATACCGGACTGGGCGCCGGACTGCGCGGCGAGGGCCGACAGGTCGATATTCGACAGGTCCATGCCCGACATGTCGAGGTTGGAGAAATCTAGGCCGGACAGGTCCATGCCGGAAAAGTCCAGGCCAGACAGGTCCATCTGCATCTTGTTGGGGTCGATCTGGAAGGCGGCGGAGAGCTTGGACTCATCCACGGTGAACAGGGAGGACATGTCGAAGCCGCCGGACTGGCTCTTCTGGTTGTCCGCCAGCTCCTTGAAGGTCTTGCCGGTGAAGACATCGACGTCGGGCTTGGCGCGCTGGGCCTTGACGATCGGGCTGGCGGCCGCTTCCTCGATGATCTGGTAGGTCAGGGCGGGCGTGTAGGCGATGCCCTGACGCAGGGCGCCGCCCTTGTCGGAGTTGGGCTTGACGATGCCGGAGATCGTCAGCTCCTGGCCGCCGTCCACGAGCTTCTTCATGTAGTCCGCGTCGGATGAGCGGTCCGTCCAGACCTTGTAGGTGTCGTCCCACGTGTACTTGTCGAAGGCGTTGACGCGGCGGAAGGTCGTGCCCAGGATCGCGGAGTAGTCGTAGGTCGCGGCAGCGGCCCCGGACTGCGCGCCCGACTGCGCCCCGGACTGCTTCTTATCCCCCAGGGCGCCCTGATAGTACTGGCGCATGAGGTCGTCGAATTCCTTGTGGTCTTTGAGACCCAGGGTGTATTCGAAGAGGTTGGGAATGTTGCCGTCCTCATCCAAGACCAGGACGACCTGGTTCGCGCCGCTCGGCCAGGAGCCGGCGACCACGTCGTACGCGGAGGTGTACAGCGAGGAGGTCGCGGGCATCTGATAGAAGGCGTTCGTCTCCATCATCGACCCGAAGGCCCCGGAACCGAAACCGGCTTCCATCTGCTTCATCGACTGGTCGGGGCTGACCTGCACGGTCGCCTTGGACGTGTCGGACTGGTAGATCTGCGGGACGATGTCGTAGTCGTACTCAATCGCGTTAACCATCGCATTGATGTCGCCGCCGTTGTTGTCCAGGTAGGTCTTGAGGGAGGCCAAGTCGTTGGTCTTCGCGTCGCGGATCGTATCGGCGAAGGTGCGAAGCTTAGAGACGCCGACCTTGCCGTCGGGCGCGGGCTGAGAGTCTTTGGAGTCCGAGGCCGACACGGACAGCGCGGCTGTCATGTCGATGCCCGTTTTCTGGATCGTCAGCGGATACGCGCCCAGCGTTTCCTCTTCGGTTTTGGCGATATAGGCATTGGTTCCGTTGGCCAGCGCGAGGATCGCGGCGATACCGATGATGCCGATGGACCCCGCGAAGGAGGTCATGAGGGTGCGGCCCTTCTTCGTCATCAGGTTGTTGGCCGACAGGGACAAGGCCGTCAAGAAGCCCATCGAGGTGCGGCGCGCGGGCTTAGCCTCGCGGCGGTCTTCGGCGGCCGGCACGAAAGGATCGGAGTCGGCGACGATGCAACCGTCGGCCAGCTCGACGATGCGGGTCGCGTACTGGTGTGCCAGCTCGGGGTTGTGCGTCACCATGATGACGAGGCGGTCGCGGGCCACGTCTCGCAGCAGGTCCATGACCTGCACGCTCGTCTTGGAGTCGAGAGCGCCGGTGGGCTCATCCGCCAGAAGGATCTCGGGGTCGTTTATGAGGGCGCGCGCGATGGCGACGCGCTGCATCTGGCCACCCGACATCTGCGAGGGCTTCTTGTGGACGTGGTCCTTCAGGCCGACGCGCTCGAGGGCGTCGAGGGCGCGCTTGCGGCGCTCGGAGCGCGAGACGCCCGACAGGGTCAGGGCTAGCTCAACGTTCGCCAGGACACTCTGGTGCGGGATCAGGTTGTAGGCCTGGAAGACGAAGCCGATGCGGTTGTTGCGGTAGGCGTCCCAGTCGCGGGCTTTGTAGTCCTTCGTCGAAATGCCGTCGATGACCAGGTCGCCGCTCTGGAAGCGGTCGAGGCCGCCAATGACATTGAGCATCGTTGTCTTACCGGAGCCGGACTGGCCCAGCACTGCCACGAACTCGTTATCACGAAACGCTACAGAGACCTTGTTGAGCGCCACCTGCACGAGGTTGGCGGTCTGGTAGGCCTTGACGATCTCCTTGAGCTCTAGCACGCTTCATCCTCACATCTACTGTTGAATCCGCATACAAGTCTAGGCGAGCGATCACCACACAAGACCGCGCCTGTTCACTGACTGACCCCTGATCGTCCCCTGACAAGCCCCTGAAGTCGTATCTGCCACGTCACATCGCGGTCCCCGAAACCCAGCCCAGGCCTCGTTCATCGAACGGCCTACAGGGGCGCGCGAGACCGAGCGGCTAGACTGATCCCATGACCGACCTCACCCAGATTCCTGTGCCCAACGAAGGGCCAATCACTGACAAAGTCAAGGAAATCTACGAGCGTTCCTTCCCGCCCGAGGAGCAGATCCCCCTTCCAGAGCTCCTGAAGAGCGCCGAGATGGACCAGGTCTCTTTCCTCGCGTGGATCGTTCCTTCCCTGCCCGCAGACGAGGACGGGGCCGGCAACGTGGTCGCCCTGACCTTCTCCTTCGCATTCCCCGACCTGTTCTACCTGGGTTTCCTCGCGGTGGACGGGCGCACGCGCAGCGCGGGCTACGGCTCGCGTATCCTCACCCACTTCCGCGAGCGCTACGGCGACGTGCCGCAGCTGCTCGAGATCGAGCCGGTCGTGCGCGAGGCCGGGAACTACCAGCAGCGCGTGCGCCGCCTGAAGTTCTACGAGCGCAACGGTTTCACGATGACGAACATGCTCACACACGAGGCCGACCAGACCTACCGGGTCCTGACGCGCGACGGGATCGTGAGCCCGCAGCGCCTGGAGGAGGCGCTCAACTCGGTCACGGACGACCCGGCGTATGCGTCGCGGGTGACGACGGACTGACGCCCTCCCCGGGGTCAGTGGCCGACGCCGCTGCTGGAGACCAGGAGGATCTCCTCGTTGTCGAGTCGGGCGAGCGCACCTTCCAGGGCCGCCGAGGAGAAGATGCCCTCGTCGCGAGCCTGCAGGAGGGCGTCGCGCTGGGCGTGGATGGCCTCCAGTGCGAGTTCACGGATCTGGTCTCGCGTGAAGGAGCGCTCAACCTCCTCCTCGCTCATGTCGACGGTGCCGTGACCGTCGTCGTCCGTCTCGCTCGCGGAAGCCGTGTCCTGGCTCGTGGCGTCCTGGAAGATGTCCGTGAGGACGCGGTCAGCGGCGTGCGCAGTCCGCACTTCACCCGTGGCCTCGTCAGTGAGCGCATGTCCCAGCCGGGACAGTGTGCGCGAGACGCCGGCGGACAGCAGGGTCTGTCCGTCGACCTCGTGGATCGCCTGGGCGAGCGCCGTGTCGACCAGCGCGGAGCCCATGACCTTCAGGAGCTTGGCGCGCTCCTCCTCGGAGATGTCACCCGTCGCCATCTTGGGCTTGACGAGGCGAATAAGGCCGGGCAGGGTCAGGCCCTGGATGACGAGCGCACCAGCAGCGATGAACAGGGCGATCGTGAGCAGGAACGCGCGCATCGGCGCATGCGTCGAGATCGTCTGCGCAGCGGCCAGGGTGATCGCGCCGCGCATGCCCGCCCAGACGATGACACTGCCCTCGCGCGGGCCCAGCGGTTCGCTCTCGAAGTAGTCCAGGTCGGATCCGCGCATCGCGTTGCGGCGCGCGCGCGCTTGAGGCGGCGACGATAGTGGTTAAGCGCGTCTTCCCAGCGTTCGGGACTCAGGTCGCGCGCCTGAAGCATGTCGGCGTCAACCTCACTCGCCTTGTGCATGCGCTTCTCAAAGCGCTCGATACGCGCGGCCTCGGCCTCGTAGCGCCGCTGACGGCGCTTGTGTCGATGGTCCAGCCAGGTGAACATCAACGCGATGAAGACGGCTCGAATGACCATGATGAGCGCGCCCAGGGTGACGGCGAGGAAGGCGGCGAAGGCCAGGCCGCCGGAGAACGCGGCGGTCTCCTCGACGATCCCGAAAGCCTGGAGGCCCATCGTCAGGAAGATCCCGCTCTCCAGGACGAGCGTCATGGTCTGCCAGTTCTGCTGGGAGAATCGCCTGTTCATCGCGGAGATCGTGGCGGCGCGGCGACGTGAGACGACCAGGCCGGCGACGACAGCGGCAACCAGGCCGGAGCCTCCCAGGTGCTCGGCTGGGATCGACGCGATGAAGGGCATCGCGAAGGAGAAGACCGTGTCGGCCGAGGGCTCCTTGATGAGGGCGCGCAGACGCACGCCGACCTCGCCGACGACCCATCCGATGCCGGCAGCGATACCGAGGGCGATGGCCACCTTGCCGATGAGCAAGCCCGGGTTGAGGGCGTGCTCGTCGGCGGCCAGACCGGCGCTCATCGCGGCGGAGAGCAGGACCAGCGAGGTTGCGTCGTTGAAGAGCCCCTCACCCTCGAGCACGGTAATGATGCGGTGGGAGACGCCGGAGCGTTTCGCGTTCGAGACGGCGACCGCGTCCGTCGGGGACAGGACCGCGCCCAGAGCGACGCCCCAAGGCAGGGAGATCGCGGGAACCAGCCAGTTGATGACAAAGCCGACCGCGAAGGCGGAGAGAAATACGAGGGGAATCGCGAGCATCGCGACGGCATGCATCTCGCGACGGAAGTCCATGGTCGGCATACGCACGGCCGCCGAGAACAGCAGCGGCGGCAGCACCATCTCGAGGATGATGTGCGGCTCGATCTCGATGGCCCCCACCTGCGGCAGGAACCCGATCGCCAGGCCGACGACCAGCAGGATCAGGGGGGGATGCCACGCCCACCTTCGGGGCGACGAATTGGCATGCCACGATGATGAGCATTCCGGCCACGGCGATAAGAAGGGGTTCCACAGATCAATTGTATTGCGAGCAACCCCCGCAGCGTCGTTGCCATCTCACCGCATCAACTACGCGCGCCGCGAACTCGCGCGGCGTACCACGCCCCGCCCGCATGGCCTCGACACCATCCCCGAATGTCAAACAGACCCACACGATCAGAGCACGTTGTACAATCGACGCATCGTTTCAAGGAGGTTCGCATGACCGCTTACGACCACTCGTCGGGGTACACCTACGGCACCGATGCCGTCCCCACGTCCTCCGCTCACACTCGAGGATCTACGCCAGATTGAGGCCGCCGCGCACGTCCAGCCCGGTGACGCAGAGCTCGCGCGCG
>CAKMQM010000156.1:0-4199 GCA_927911615.1 uncultured Xylanimonas sp. | reverse complement strand
CCAGGCCAAAGCTGCCGGTCGCTAGCGCGGACACAAGCGCGTCGGAGGCGACGACCGAGGAACGCGCGGCGTCACCCAGGTCGGCGTGCAGCAGCTGGGTCGCGCCCAGCTCGGACAGCGCAGCCACGTCGGGCGTGGCGGCCAGGGACAGGGCGACGACGTCGGCAGAGGTCAGGGACGCGGCCAGCGTCACGGCCTGTCGGGCCAGGGGCGTCAGGTGATCGCCCGCCTGATCGGCCAGAACGAGAATCGGAGAACTCATCTGCTGCGTCATGTCACTTCACCACCGAAAGGATGTAGTCGGCCAGAGCGCGCCCGCCCTCGCCGGCGTCCTGAATGATCGTGCCCGAGCCGTCGCGGGTCTTCTCCTCGCCGTGGGTGACGGAAGTCAGCGCGCGGCGCATGACGAGGGCCTCACCGCCGGGAACCTCGACGAGGTCGTCGATGCCCCACTGATCCAGCGGCTTCTTACGAGCGGCCTTCATGGCGGCGAATGCCGGGTAACGCGGCTCGTTGATCTGGTCGGTGACGGAGACGACGGCGGGCAGCGCGGCGCGCACGGTCTCGGTGTAGCCGTCGACGGCGCGCTCGATGGTCACAGCGCCACCTTCAACGCTCAGGGAGCGGGCCAGGCCCAGCAGCGGCAAGTGGGCCTTGGCGGCCAGGGCGGCGGGCAGCATGGAGGTCATCGCATCCAGCGAGGCCATGCCGGTGAGCACCAGGTCGACGGGGCCGCACTCCTGCGCAATCTTCGCGATCGCGACGGAGAGCACAGAGGCGGTCGTGATGACATCGGAGCCCTCAAGGAACTCGTCGGAGACGATGTAGGCGCGGTCGGCGCCCATCTGCAGGGCACGCATGAGGGAGTCCTCAGCGTCCTCGGGGCCCATCGTCAGCGCGACGACCTCGGCCTCGCGACCCGCGTCCTCTTCGGATTCCTTGAGCTGGACGGCAGCCTCGATGGCATTCTCGTCCAGTTCGTTGAGCACATCGTCCTCACCGCGCACCAGGCGGCCGCCCTCAAAACGGCGTTCGGACTGCATGTCGGGGACATGCTTCACACACACGACAATTCTCATGACTTCTAGCGTGCCACATTCTGCGCAGCACGCCCATATATATGAGGGTTGCCTCACCGGCACGTGCCACTGTTCATACCCTCACCCCGCCCCCTAATCCGACCGCTGAATTAACGGTCACGTATGATGGATGATGGCTGCATCTATCAGGCTACGGTGCAGCCAATAAACTCTAAGAAAGAGGCACCTCTATATGTCCGAGCGTTCCGGCTCGTCCAGCGTCCCCACCGTGCGCGTCACCGAAGCCAATCCCGTTCCCACCCGTCTGGGGGTTTTCCCGTCGGGCGACGGTCTCGATGTCGCCGTGGTCGCCAGGGGCGCTGCCGGCGTGGACATGTGCATCTTCGACGAGGCCGGGGCTGAGACCCGCTTCGCACTAATCGGCCCGAAGACCGGCATCTGGCACGGTCACATCCCCGGATACGGTGCGGGCACCCGCTACGGCTTCCGCGTGCACGGCACCTGGGATCCGGATGGGGGTAAGTTCTACAACTCGCATAAGCTCCTCCTCGACCCCTACGGTCGAGGCGTGGACGGCGTCGTGGACATGAAGCCTGCGGTCTACGCGCACTGCGTGGATGAGGACCTTTACCCCTCGGAGTACCCGCTGCGCCGCTCCCCCCTTGACTCCGCGCCGCATATGCCGCGCTCGGTCGTCGTGGAGCCTTCCTTCCCGATCGCACCGCAGCCCCGCATCCCGTGGGAGACCACCGTCATCTACGAGATCCACGTCAAGGGTTTCACGAAGAACATGCCCGGCGTGCCGCCGGAGCTGCGCGGCACCTACGCGGGCCTGGCTCACCCGGCCTCCGTGTCCTACCTGAAGGACCTGGGCGTCACCGCCGTCGAGCTGCTCCCCGTTCACGCGAAGTGCGACGAGCCTTTCCTCACCGAACGAGGCCTGACGAACTACTGGGCTACTCGACTCTCTCCTTCTTCACCCCCGAGCCTTCCTACGCGACCGAGGCCTCGCGCGAGCGCGGGGCCCAGGCGGTCGTCGACGAGTTCCGAGGCATGGTCTCCCTCCTGCACCAGGCTGGCATCGAGGTCATCCTCGACGTCGTCTACAACCACACGTGTGAGGGCGGCGACGCCGGCCCCTCCCTGTCCTGGCGCGGCCTGGACTCCGACTTGTACTACCGTCACACCACCTCGCGTCCGGTCCAGATGATCGACGTGACCGGCACGGGCAATACGGTCAACATGGATCATCCGAAGTCCATCCAAATGGTGATGGATTCGTTGCGCTACTGGGTGCGCGAGATGGGCGTGGATGGCTTCCGCTTCGACCTGGCGGCCACACTCGGCCGTTTTTCGACGGGCTTCAGCCCCATGCACCCGCTCCTCATCGCAATGGCCACGGATGACGTTCTGGCCCACGCGAAGCTGATTGCCGAGCCGTGGGACGTGGGCCCGGGCGGCTGGCAGACCGGCAACTTCCCGGTCCCCTTCTCCGAGTGGAACGACCACTACCGCGGCGCTCTGCGCAACTTCTGGCTGGCGGACGTGCGCGCCCAGGCCTCGGGCCACATCGTTTCCGGCCCGAACGACCTGGCGACCCGCCTGTCGGGCTCCCAGGATGTCTTCGAACACGGCCTTGGCCGCCTTCGTGGCCCGCGCGCCTCCATCAACTTCGTGACCGCCCACGACGGCTTCACCCTCGCTGACCTGACGGCCTACGACCGTAAGCACAACACCGCGAACCTGGAGAACAACCGAGACGGCTCGGACGATAACCGCTCGTGGAACCACGGAGTCGAGGGAACTCTGGCTGTCAACGCCACCCACCCCAACGAGATGACGCCCTACGCGATCCTGTCCGACATGACGATCGCCGACCTTCGTGCGCGTTCTCAGCGCAACATCCTGGCGACGATGTTCGTTTCTTCGGGCACTCCCATGCTGACGGGCGGCGACGAGTTCGGCCGCACCCAGTACGGCAACAACAACGCCTACTGCCAGGACGATCCGATCTCCTGGGTCGACTGGGATCTGGCCGAAGGCCAGCTCAAGCAGATCGACACGGTATCCTGGCTGATTGCGCTGCGTAAGGCCCACCCGGTGCTGCGTCCCGACCGTTTCGCAACCGGCACCCCCTACGGCGGGGATACGATCGCCGACCTGTCCTGGTACACCGCACAGGGCACCCCGATGCCCGACTACGGCTGGACGGACGCGCGTCACCGCACATTCCAGATGCTGCGCTCGGGCGTGACGTGGGGCGACCGCGACGCACTCGTCATCATCAACGCGAACCTGGACGGCGCTGAGGTCACCCTGCCCGAGGGCCACGACCTGGACTGGCTGGTCGCCTACTCGACCGTGTGGGCGACGCCCTCCGAGGGCGGTGTCGGCGAGACGCGTGACCCGGGGGATCTCTCCCTCGAGGTTGAACACGTCGCCCCGCGTTCCACGCTGTCGATTGAACCGCTATCCGTGACGATTCTGCTCTCCGACATCGCGTTCCAGCCCGAACACTGAGCGCCCCAAGTTTCATTCATTCCCACCCACTCGTTAGGATTGACGCATGACTCGCAGTGAAGATGCCCTGGAAACCGCAACCTCCGATGCCTCGCTGGCCCGCTCGAAGGCCCGCAGCGCCGAGATCGACCTGGCGATCGACCAGGATCCCTCGCGTTTCCGTATCCTCACGGGCGACCGTCCGACGGGACATCTGCACCTGGGCCACTACTTCGGCACGCTGCGTAACCGCGTGCTGCTGCAGAACCGCGGGGTTGATACCTGGGTTCTGGTCGCCGACTACCAGGTGATCACCGACCGTGACGGCGTGGGCCCGATCCGTGAGCGCGTCCTCGGCCTCGTTGCCGACTACCTTGCTGCGGGCATCGACCCCGAGCGTTCCACGATCTTCAACCACTCGGCGGTTCCGGCCCTCAACCAGCTGATGCTGCCCTTCCTTTCTCTGGTCACCGAGTCGGAGCTGCACCGCAACCCGACCGTGAAGGCCGAGCTGGAGGCGACCGAGGGTCGTGCGATGACGGGTCTCATGCTCACCTACCCGGTCCACCAGCCGCCGACATCCTCTTCTGCAAGGCGAACATCGTGCCCGTTGGCCAGGACCAGCTCCCCCACCTCGAGCAGGCTCGCCTCATCGCCCAG
>CAKMQM010000155.1:0-2777 GCA_927911615.1 uncultured Xylanimonas sp. | reverse complement strand
GACTTTGCGTCCGACGATCGACGACCCCGACCCTCGACCCCGTTCGACCCCCGAGCGCCCGCGACTTCATCGTCCCCGCGCGTCTGTCGCCCGGCTCTTGGTACGCCCTGCCGCAGTCGCCGCAGCTCTTCAAGCAGCTGCTCATGGTGGCCGGCATGGAGCGCTACTTCCAGATTGCGCGCTGCTATCGCGACGAGGACTTCCGCGCTGACCGTCAGCCCGAGTTCACCCAGCTCGATATCGAGATGAGCTTCGTGGACCAGGACGACGTCATTGAGGTCGCTGAGGACGTCCTGAAGAACGTGTGGGCGCTCATCGGCTACGACCTGTCCACGCCGATCCCGCGCATGACCTACAAGGACGCGATGGAGCGCTACGGCTCGGATAAGCCCGACCTGCGCTTCGGCCTCGAGCTCACCGAGCTCACCGAGTACTTCAAGGACACGACCTTCCGCGTGTTCCAGGCTCCCTACGTGGGTGCCGTCGTCATGCCCGGTGGCGGTTCGCAGCCGCGTCGTACCTTCGACAAGTGGCAGGAGTGGGCCAAGGCACGCGGTGCCAAGGGCCTTGCGTACGTCACGATCGCCGAGGACGGCACGCTGGGCGGCCCCGTCGCGAAGAACATCACCGAGGCCGAGCGTGAGGGCCTGGCTGCCGCCACCGGCGCCAACCCCGGTGACTGCATCTTCTTCGCCGCCGGCAAGCCGACGCCGTCGCGTGAGCTGCTCGGCGCGGCCCGCCTCGAGATCGGTAAGCGCTGCGACCTCATCGACCCCGACGCCTGGGCCTTCACCTGGGTCGTCGACGCTCCGCTCTTCAAGCCGACCGGCGATGCCGAGGCCGAGGGTGACGTCGCGCTGGGCCACAGTGCCTGGACCGCCGTCCACCACGCGTTCACCTCGCCCAAGCCCGAGTGGATCGACTCCTTCGACAAGGACCCGGGCAACGCGCTGGCCTACGCCTACGACATCGTCTGCAACGGCAACGAGATTGGCGGCGGCTCCATCCGTATCCACCGTCGAGACATCCAGAACCGCGTGTTCAACGTGATGGGCATCGGCGAGGAGGAAGCCCAGACGCAGTTCGGCTTCCTGCTGGATGCCTTCAAGTACGGCGCCCCGCCGCACGGTGGTGTCGCTTTCGGTTGGGACCGTATCGTCTCCCTGCTGACGAAGTCCGACTCGATCCGCGACGTCATCGCCTTCCCGAAGTCCGGCGGCGGTTTCGACCCGCTGACCGAGGCCCCGGCCCCGATTACGCCCGCGCAGCGTAAGGAAGCTGGCGTCGACGCGAAGCCGAAGAAGCGCGGCGAGGAGGCCTCCGAGGAATCCGAGAAGTGAT
This sequence comes from uncultured Xylanimonas sp., assembly GCA_927911615.1. Taxonomy (GTDB): domain Bacteria; phylum Actinomycetota; class Actinomycetes; order Actinomycetales; family Actinomycetaceae; genus Pauljensenia. The sequence continues at coordinate 1,436 of CAKMQM010000155.1, read as the reverse complement.
TCCTTCGCCGTGACCTTGTCCACGGAACCCCCCATCGGTTACCGACCGGTGGGGGTTTCGTGCACAATGGGTACATGTCGTACGTCGAGATGCACCCCGAGAATCCGCAGGCACGTTTGGTCAACACGGTCGTTGACCTGCTCGAGCGCGGTGGCACGATCGCCTTGCCCACCGACTCCGGCTACGCGATCGCTACGAAGGCTGGCAACAAGGCGGGCATGGACACGATCCGCTCGATTCGTAAGCTCGATGACAAGCACAACTTCTCGCTGCTGTGCCACTCGTTTGCGCAGCTCGGTGAGCTCGTCATCATCGATAATCACGAGTTCCGCACCATGAAGGCGCTGACGCCCGGACCCTACACGTTCATCCTGCGGGGGACCAAGGAGGTTCCGCGCATCATGCTGAACAAGAAGAAGCACACGGTGGGCGTGCGCATCCCCGATCACGTCATCACGCAGGCGATCGTCGAGGCCCTGGGCGAGCCCCTGGCCTGCTCGACGCTCATCATGCCGGGCGAGGAAGAGCCGCTGACGGACGGCTTCGACGTGGATGATCGCATCGGACACCAGGTTGATCTGGTGGTTGTGGGACCCGTGGGCGTCGCCGAGCCGACCACGGTCATCGACTTCGCTGGCGGGGACGCTGTCGTCGCGCGTGTCGGCGCTGGCGACATCTCGCTGTTCGACTGATCGCGTGGCGTTTGAGCACACGTCTTTTTCGCGCACGGGATTTTGCCTGCTGCGCCGGGAGGCGTCAGACGGAATTTATCGTTACGCCGAAGGGCTCCCAATCATCGGCCCTCGGCTCGTCGTCGATGGAGTCGACGCCGTACGCGTGACCTTCCAGTGGGGAGCCCAGGCTGCTGCTGACTGCTACATCGTCCTCAACACGATCACTGATCGGGCACGTGAACATCTCGATGAGTTTTGCATGTCGATAGGGCCGGGACGCTCGGATGCCCGGTCGCTCGTTTGCGCGCTTCCTGCGGATGCGATCCTCAGCTATCAAAGGGTCATTGTGGGTCCGTGGGGCCTCGACCCCAGCGTGGGTACGGACATGGGGCAGTGGATACGATTCCTCGAGGATGCGCGCCCTGATGGATCGAATCCCTTGAGAGTCGTGAATGGGCGAGGGGCCGCCGCCTCGCTCTTCGTTGGGCCCGACGCGCGGGTGGTGTGGCCGTCGCAGGATCTGTCTGCTCCCGAGATGCGTGCGGTGCGTGAACAGAACATCGCTGCGGATGTGAGCGCGCGGCTCTCTGTCGCGCGCCAGCACGATGTGATCGTTATGATGGCGACGCGGATCCGACGTGCACGCTCATCCTCTTCGATGGCGAGATCTGGCGGGGCAACGGCGTCGGCTGGTTGACTCGGCGCTATCCCGGCCTGCGCGTCGTGACGATTGACGCTGGAGATCTGGGCGTGCGCGAGGCG
>CAKMQM010000154.1:0-2676 GCA_927911615.1 uncultured Xylanimonas sp. | reverse complement strand
CCGTCACCGGCTACTTCTCCTCCGTGGGCAACGCGTCGACCGGCATCGAGGCCGCCGAGGAGGACGTGCTGGACGGCCAGTCCCAGACGCTCCTCGGGCAGCGCCTGCGTAACCTCCTGACGGGCCAGAACCGCCAGGGCGGCGGCGTCGAACTCACGCTCAACTCCCAGATGCAGAAGGCCGCGGCCGAGGCGCTGGGCAACCGCAAGGGCGCCGTCGTGGCCCTGGACGCGACGACCGGAGCGGTCCTGGCGATGTACTCGTCACCGACCTTCGATCCGAACCAGCTGGCCTCCTCCGACGCCAGCGCGGTGTCCGACGCGTTCTCCGCGCTCTCCTCAGACCCGAACAACCCGCTGCTCAACCGCGCGATTTCCGAGCGCTACGCCCCCGGCTCGACGTTCAAGATCCTCACGACGATCGCCCTCATCGAAAACGGCCTCGCCGACCCGGATATGCACATGCCCTCCCCCGTGTCGACGACCCTGCCGGGCACGACCACCGAGGTCTCCAACATCGAGTCCTCCACCTGCGGCGACGGCAACCCGACGCTCACCGAGGCCTTCGCGCGTTCGTGCAACACGACCTTCGTGCTGGCTTCCGAGCAGCTGACGAACCAGCAGCTCCTTGACGTGACGAACCGCTTCGGCTTTGGCCGCGAGTCTCAGATTCCGCTGACGGTGACGCCCTCCGTGTTCCCCGCCGATGCGGACGCCGCGCAGCTCGCGATGAGCTCGATCGGCCAGTACACGGTTCAGACGACACCTCTGCAGATGGCGCAGGTCGCCCAGGCCATCGCGAACGACGGCCAGATGATGACCCCCTACCTCATCGACTCGATCGTGGACGCCGACAACCAGGTCGTGCGCACGAATAGCCCGACCGACGCCGGCACACCGATCTCGTCGGAGACGGCCTCGAAGCTGCGCGCCATGATGGAATCCGTGGTCTCCCAGCCCTACGGCACCGGCACCACGATGGCCCTGCCGAACATTGCGGTGGCCGCCAAGACCGGCACCGCCGAGACCGGCAACGGCGACCGCGCGAACGCCTGGGCCGTCGGTTTTGCCCCGGCGGACAGCCCGCGCATCGCTTTCGCCGTCCTCGTTGAGGGCGACGACAACGATCCCACGCCGCACGGCGGAGACGTGGCCGGCCCGATCGCCCGCGCCCTCCTGGAAGCGGGACTGCAGTGAGCACGCCACGCATGACTTCCGGTGCCGGGCGAGTGCTCGGGGGACGCTACACGCTGCTCACCCCGATCGCCCAGGGCGGCATGGGCGAGGTGTGGAAGGCCCGCGACCGCGTCAGCGGCCACATCGTCGCCGCGAAGGTCCTGCGCCCCGAGCTGACGGGCGAGGAGCTCTCGCTCTCGCGCCTGCGCCTCGAGGCCCGTAACTCGATGTCGATCTCGCACCCGAATATCGCCAACACTCAGGATTCGGGCGAGGAAGACGGCATCGGCTGGATCATCATGGAGCTCGTCGACGGCCATCCGCTGACGGATTACCTGCGCGGCGGCTCCCGCATTGAGCACGAGTACCTCATGCCGATCCTCGTGCAGGTCGCGATGGCGCTGGGCGCTGCCGCGCGCGCGGGCGTCGTACACCGCGACATCAAGCCCGCGAACATTATTGTTCGCCCTGATGGCATGGTGAAGCTGACGGACTTCGGCATTTCTCGTGCGAAGGGCCAGGTCAACCTGACCGCCGCGGGCATGGTCATGGGCACCGCCCAGTACCTGCCGCCAGAGCAGGCCATGGGCGAGGTCGCCACCCCCATCGGTGACCTCTACGCCCTCGGCGTCATCGCCTACGAGGCCGCGGCCGGTCGACGCCCGTTTACCGGCGAAACCCAGGTGGACATCGCCTTCGCGCACGTCAACGATCCCGTTCCGCCGCTGCCGGACTTCGTGCCCGAACCCCTCGCCGACGTCATCTTGCACCTGCTGGAGAAGGACCCCGCGAAGCGCCCCGAGTCCGGGTCCGCAGCCGTGCGCGAAATCGCGAGCGCAGCCAAGGCGATGGGCGTCTCCGTGACCCCTCGCCCGCTGCCCCTGCCGAAGGCCGCGCAGCGCCCCGAAGAGGTGCGCACACCCGTCCAGCCGTCGGTGCCGATCGTCGCACCGGTGCGTCACCTGACGCGCCGCACGCTGCCCGACGAGATGCTGCAGCCCCCCTCGGGACTCACTCCGAAGGTTCGCGCGACGACGGGCCGGCACGCCAAGCTGCCCGTCCTCGACGAAGCGACGACGATCGCCCCCTCCTCGGCCCCGATCCCGATCACGGGTCGCCACGCAGCCGTCCCGCGTATCCTCGACGAGGCCGAGGTTCCCCCGGTCTCTCGCCCCGTGTCCGCTCCCACCCGGGTTCGTCGCCTGCACCCCGAGATGACCGGAGAGCAGGCGCCCGCGGTGTCGGGTGCCGTCCGGTCGCTGACCTCGACCGGTCGCCATGCGGCCGTGCCAGCTCCCGCGGCGAACCCGCCGGCACCGGTGTCGGCCCCGATCCCGACGCGATCTACAGCCAAGACGGCTCCCGCGCAGACGGCTCCTGCACCCGCTGCTCCTGCGCCCGCGAAGGCCGCGACCGCCCGCACGACCACGGGTTCCATCCCGAGGCACGCCGCTCCCGCTCGCTCCGAGCAGGTCCCGCAGCCCAGCAGCGAGACCGCACA
>CAKMQM010000153.1:0-3824 GCA_927911615.1 uncultured Xylanimonas sp. | reverse complement strand
CGAGGGCGACACCATGTGTGCGCCCGCGCGCGCCTGGGAAATCGCCATCGCCTGGTAGAGCGGCAGGGTCGCGTCGTTGTCGCACGCCTCCATCGGAATCGAGGAGGCCGCAGTGCCCGTGGTCGGTGAACTCATCCAGGCAGGTGTCCGCGCACACGACGAGCGCGTCCCCGACCTCGGCGCGCACGGCGGCGAGGCCACGGTTGAGGATCCCGTCCTCCGCCCACGCCTGGGAGCCGATCGCGTCCGCGGCGGGCGGGCACGCCGTAACAGGTCGATGGCGCCCACGCCCGCTTCGGCGGCCTCGGCAGCGGCCCGGCGCAGCGAGTCGATCGTGTGCTGGTACTGGCCGGGCATTGCGGCGATTTCGCGGGGTTCATCGATGTCGTCGCGCACGAAGACGGGCCAGATGAGCTTGGCAGGATCGACGTGGGTTTCGCGCACGAGCGCGCGCATCGCGGGGGTCGAGCGCAGGCGGCGCGGGCGAATCGTCGGGATCGGGGAGGAGTCCACCCCGGCCTCGGCGAGGTAGGAGGTAACGGATTCGGGGACGGTGGTCATGAGTCTCTTTCTTCAGGTGCGTCGGCGTGGGCGGGGCGGTCGAGGGCGTCGATGAGGGCGCGGACGATGGCATCGGGTGTGGGGGACGAGGCCTGGGCCGCGACCGCGATCCCCTGCCCTCTGGCGGTGGCTGCGGTGGGTGCGCCGATGGTCACGACCCGGGTTGTGGGGGGCGGCAGGCCGAGGAGCGGGGAGAGGGCACGCGCCTGGGAGGAGGCGGTGAGGACCGCCGCGTCGTAGTGCCCCGCGCGGAAATTCCCCGCGATATCGTCAGGAATATCGGCGGCGTCGGCGGGGGTGGTCGTGTAGGCGTCGATGGCCTCGACGCTCCAGCCGAGGGAGCGTAGCCCGTCTGGCAGCGTGTCGGGCGCTGCCGCCGAACGGGGGATGAGGATCGAGCGCGCATCAGCGGACGGGGCGGGGAAGCATGCAAGCAGCGCGGCGGCGGATCCCGCGCCGGTCATGTCGGCGCTCACCCCGCGTGGTCGCTGATCCATCGGGCCGTGGCCTCGCCGACGGCGGCGATACGCGTGCCGCGCGAACGTGCCCGCGGCAGGGTGTCCGCAACCGCCCGCGCGGCCCTCCAGGAGGAGAACACGACCCACGCGTATCCACCGTCAGCGAGCCGTGCGCGAGCCTCATCGAGCTGCGCGGAATCCAGCGGCGTCGAGACGGTGAGGGCGAGAGCATCCACCTGCGCCCCGGCGAGGCGCAGGGCGCGCGCGATGGCATCATCGGACTTGGCGCGGGTCAGGAGGATCCGCCGCCCGGTCAGGGGTGCGCTCACGTGGGGCTCGTTCACGAGGATTGCCTCGGCGCTTTCGTCGCTCCCAGGTCGGTGACCTCAGCCGCGCCTCCCGCGAGCAGCTGGCGCGCCACGTCCTCGCCGAGGCGGGCGGCGTCGCCGCGACCAACCGTGCCGGTGAGCACGAGCGCGCCACTCGCCTCGACCCGCTCGCGCCCGTCGACACTCATGACTCGCGCGTCGAGCAGGAGGCCGAGGAGGTCTCGTCCACGCGAGCGAACGCACCCACCGGCGCCGCGCACCCCGCACCCAGGGCGGAGAGGACGGCCCGCTCGGCGCTGGCCGCGAGCGCGGTCGGCCGATGGTTAAGGGTGCCCAGGAGGGCGCGCAGGAGGGGGTCCTCCTCGTCGCGCGTTTCGATGGCGAGGGCGCCCTGCGAGGGGGCGGGCATCATGATGGCGGGGTCGAGCACGTCGGTGGCGTGGGCGTCGAGGCCGATGCGGCGCAGCCCGGCGAGGGCGAGGACGACCGCGTCAAGGCGCTCACCCGTGCCGAGGGCGGAGGGCGCGGTGCCCGCGTCGGCACCCAGGTCGATGCCGCGCACGCGCGAGAGCCTCGTGGGGACGTTGCCGCGCAGGTCGCACACGCGCAGGTCGGGGCGCGCGGCGAGCACCTGGGCGGCGCGCCTGGGCGAGCCCGTGCCGACGAGCGCGCCCTCCGGCAGGGTTGCCAGTGTCGCCCCGTCGGCTGCGCACAGGGCGTCGCGGGGGTCCTCGCGCTGCGGGACGGCAGCGATGCGCAGCCCGGCGTGGGGCGGTGGGCAGGTCCTTGAAGGAGTGGACGGCCAGGTCACACTCTCCCCCAAGGAGGGCGAGCCGCAGCTGCGCGGCGAACACGCCAACGCCGCCGAGCGTAGCCAGGGGCTCGGCGGACACGTCACCGTGCGTGCGCACGACCTCCAGATTGACGCGCACGTCCTCGCCGAGGCGAGCCCCGGCCTCTTCGATCGCCCGCGCGACGGTGGTGGATTGGGCGAGCGCCAGGCGCGATCCCCTGGTTCCCAGAACGAATGTCCGCGTGGTCATAGCAGTCCTTTCGCGCGCGCGGGCGTGGGAGACGACGGAGGCGATGCCGGTTCCAGCGACCCAGGCGCCCGTGAGCGCCACGCCCCCCAGGGGACACACTTGTTCCTCGAGCGCTCTCACGCGGCCACGATACTCGGGCGGCAGGGGTGGGAGCGTGCCGTTCCAGCGGGCGAGCAGGTGGTCGGTGACGGCCTCGGCGGCGATGGTGACGCCGGTGAGCGTGCGGATGTCGCGCAGGGCCCCCTCGACAGTAACGGCGGGTTCAGGCTCGCCGAGGCGCCCGTAGGACAGGCGCAGCAGGTGCGTGTGGGGCGCCAGCTGGTCGGCGAGCCAGGGCCACTTGACGTTGAGGTGGGACAGGGCCTTTGCCTCCACCGGCCGCTCGGCAGCGGGCGCGGGGGCGACCAGGAGGCCCTGGGAGACGGGCGCGTCGTCCAGCTCGGGGGCGCGCACGGCCAGGGTGAGGCGCGCGATAGGCGCGCCCTTGGGAACGCTCACGTCGGGCACGAGGCCGGGGATGCGCGCCTGGGTCAGCAGGCGCAGTGCGGCGCTGGCGCTGCATGCGAGGATGAGGCGCTCCGTCGTGACGCTCACGCCCGGCCCGTTCGGCACGGGTTCGGCTCCGGGGGTGGGCCCGGGCTTGGTCGGCCCGCACTCGAGGGTCCATCCCGAGGCCTCACGCCTCAGTGAGAACGCGCCCGTGCGGGTCAGGACGGTTCCCCCGGCCTCTTCGATGGCGGCCTTCAGCGCGTCGACGAGGACAAACATGCCGCCCTCAACGCAGGCTTCGGGGGTGCGGCGCGATCCGGCGGCGGCCAGACGCGCCGCGACCGCAGCGGCCAGGGATCCGTGACGGGCAGTCTCGGCGCGCAGGCCGGGAGCGACCGCGTCGGTCGCCAGCACGGAAGGATCGGCAGTGTAGATGCCCGCGATGATCGGCCGCACCGAGCGCTCCAGCACGGCCTCCCCCATGCGCGCGGCCACAAAACCGGCCAGAGTCTCCCCGGCCTCGTCCATGCCGACGCCGCCGCCCATCGAGCGATCCTCGAGGGCGCGGCGCACCCCGGCGTCGCCGAGTACGTGGGCGCAGTCGGGCGCGTCCGGGTGGGCCGGGATTCCCAGGAACGAGTCACGCAGGAAGGGGCGTAGCTCCCAGCCGCCGCGCAGGGAGGGTGCGTAGAGGCGGGCGCCGATCCGGCGGGCTCGACCGATGTCAGCCCCAGGGCCTCCACGATCGAGGAGGTGTCGGTACCGCGCACGACGTATGTTTCCGCGCCCAGGTCCACGTTCGCTCCGCCGACCGTGCCGCGGGCGATGAGGCCGCCCAGGTAGCCGCGCGCTCGACGAGGAGGGGACGCACGCCGCGCGGGCCGAGTTCCCACGCGCTCACAGGCCGGCGATGCCACCGCCGGACCGACGCCGCACCCGGGGTG
>CAKMQM010000152.1:0-5308 GCA_927911615.1 uncultured Xylanimonas sp. | reverse complement strand
AGAGTTGGAGACGACGAGGATCTCGTCGAGGTACTCGCGCAGCGAGGTCAGGCACTCCACGACGTAGTCGTCGACAATGCCCTGGGGATCGAAGAACAGGAAAATACCGGCGCGCTTCACGGCCTTACTCCCCCGCCCCGTCGACGGCTGCCAGGATCTGGCGGATCTTCGTGGCGTCGCCCCACACGCCGGGCGAGTCGTAGGGACGATCTGGGAATGCCCCGTATTCGAGGGTGATGTCCAGGTCGTTCTCGCGGATGTAGGCTTCGACACGGTCGGCGAGGCTCATGGGCTCGCCGCTGCAGATGTTGATGATGCCGTTGACGTCGTCCTGGGAGACGGCGGCGGCGATCTGGTAGGCCAGGCCCTGGATGGAGATGAAGTCGTAGAGGTTCTTGCCCGTGGTGAAGGGGAAGGTCTTCTTGCCTTCCTGGGCGGCGGCCAGGAGCTTGGAGAAGATCGAGGAGCCGTGCGCGTCGTCTCCGACGATGTAGTAGCCGCGCAGCCACTGCATGGTCGCGCCGTGCTTGGTGGTCAGAAGCTCCGTGATCTGCCGCAGCGCGTTCTTGGAGATGCCATACAGGGAGGCGGGGTTGCACGCGGAGTTCTCGTCGATGGCGCCTTCCCAGTAGCCGACCTCGTGCATGGAACCCATGACGGCCAGGTGGGTGCAGCCGCCCTCGAGGAGGTTCTCGATGAAGCGGTAGTGCGCGGGCAGGTCCTCGATGTGGGCCGGCGAGTTGTGCACGAAGCCGTCGCGCCACGCGAGGTGCAGGACCACGTCCGGGCGTCCGAGCTGGTCGTAAATATCAGCGTCACCGCTGAAAATCTGGGTGTCGATGCGGCGCGCGCGCTCGTCGACACCGTCGAGGCGGAAGTCCACGACGCTGACGTCGAGGCCGCGCTCCAGCAGGGCGTGAACAATGTGGCGGCCAATGTAGCCACCGGCTCCGGTAACGAGGACAGTCTTCACCATGTCAGTCAGTCTATCAAGGCGTAGGCGCTACGCAGCTCCGCCCCGCGTTGTGTGCCGTGACGCACCCACCGGCCCCGGCCTCGTCCACGAGGCCGACTCCCCTATCGTTGACGGCGCGAGGCGGTGCGGTGGCACAGCGCGCGAGGCAGGGCGAGGAGCCCCTGGAGGACTCCACGGGCGACCGGTCCCCGTCCGCCCGAGCGCACCGCCCGAGCAATCGAGCGGGCGATGGCGCGCGCGACGACGCCCCAGGGGGCGTGCTGGGCGGCGACGATGATGCGGTTGCGCGCGTTGACCCGCAGGAACATGGGCGAGGACGTGCCCGAGGAGGCCGCGTGCTCATGGTCGACGACGGCACCGGCGACGAAACGCACCTCGTACCCGGCCTCGCGCAGCTTGTAGGACAGGTCGGTGTCCTCGTAGTACATGAACAGGTCGGTGCGCACTCCCCCGACGGCTCGCCACGCGTCGGCGTCGATCGCACAGGCGCCGCCGCACAGGCCGAAGACCTCGGGCGCGGGCATCGGGGAGTCAGCGGGGTCCAGCCAGGAGCGGTCATAGCCGTTGCCGGCGTGATCGACCTCGTTGCCGGTGGAGTTGATGAGGACCTGCCCGCCGCTGTCTCCGTCGGCGACGCGCGTCCAGCGGCTGCCGTCGCGCGCAACGAGGAACTCCGTGTCGGACGGGGTGGAGGGACGCCAGGTGCCGGTCAGGAGGATGAGCGCGGTCGTGCGCCCACGGCCTCGCCCAGGGGTGCCAGGAGGGCGTCGAGGAATCCGTCGCGCACGGTCGCGTCGTTGTTAAGCAGGACGACGGCATCCTCGCTCAGGCCGGCCGCTCCTGCCATGACACCGGCGCCGAAGCCGTCGTTCGTCCCGGCGTTGACGAGGGAGACGCGCGCGGGATCGGCGGCGCCGCGCAGCTCGTCGAGCCCCTCGCGCAGGACGATGAGCGAGTCGTCGTCGGATCCATTGTCGACGATGACGAGGTGGTCCCCCCTCCCCCATCTGCGGGGCGATGGAGTGGGCGGCGCGCAGGGTGAGCGGCGCGTTCTTCCAGTTGACGAGGATGACCCTCGCGCTGCGCGCCCTCATCGCGCACCCGCCAGGGACGCGTAGATGGCGGCGTGAGCGGCGGCGGAGGCCTCCCACGTGTAGTCGTGGGCGCGCTCGATACCGGCGGCGGCGAGGCGGTCATGCTCGCTTCCGGCGGCAGCCTCGAGGGCCTCGGCGAGAGCCGCGGCGTCGGTGGCCGGCACGAGGAGACCGGCGTCGCTGCCCGTAATCTCCGCCATGCACGTGTCCGCGCTGGTCACAACGGGCGTTCCGTGCGCCATGGCCTCGAGGACGGGCAGGCCGAAGCCCTCCCAGATCGAGGGGAAGGTGAAGACTCGGGCGCCCGCATACGCGCAGGCCAGGTCGGTGTCGTCGAGGCGTCCGAGGACGTGAACGCGCCCGGCGGGAAGCGGCGCGTCGGTGGGGTCGCTTCCCCATCCGGCGGGTCCGACGAGGACGAGGTCGAGGTCGGTCCCGCGCATCTGCTCGTAGGCCGCAAGCAGGGTGGGCAGGTTCTTGCGGGGCTCTCGGGTGCCGACCCACAGGATGTAGGGGCGTTCGAGTCCGTGGCGGGAGCGGAACTCCTCCACCTGCGCATCGGTGACGGGAGTGTGGCTCAGGCCGTGCGGGATGACGGTGATGCGCGAGGCGTCCAGGCCTGCCTCGATACAGTCGTCGGCGGTAGCCTGGGACGGAACGATGATGGCATCGGCACGCTTCCTCGTGATCTCGAGGGCGCGGTGGAAGTACGCGGAGCCGTGGGCCGTGAAGTGGTCGGGGTCGCGCAGGAAGGCGACGTCATGGACGGTGACAGCCAGGGGGCGCGAGGTCGGCGGGATCGCCCACGTGGTCGCGTGCACGACATCCGCTCCCCCGCCCGATCCGACGCCGAGCATACGGTCGACGCTGGGGGTTCCCAGTCGGTCCCACGCGGCGTACAGGGCGCGGCGAGGCAGCGCCGAGTTGAGCACGGGGATGGTCAGGCCCACCTCGTTCGGTGTAGGCTCGCCCGCGCCGCGCCGTGCGGCGATACCGATAGCACGCACGCCCTGGTCTGCCAGGCGGGCGGCGACCTCGACGATGTACCGGCCCGATCCTCCGGGCACCGGCTGCCACATTTGCTCGACGACCATTCCAACGTTGACGCTCATACATCCAGGGTAGTTCACGGGCGCGCGGGGGCGGTAACAAAAGTATCCGCGAGCGCAAAATGGCATACGATAAGGGTAATAGTTGTTGCTCCCGACCCAATGGGGATGATCGTGGCCCACTTCGTTTCTCACTCGCATCCGATCCGCGTCCTGCTGGATGGGACCGCGATCCCCGCAGACCTGGGCGGCGTCGGCCGCTACGTGGACGATCTGGTGCCGGAGCTGGTCGAGCAGGGCGTGGACCTGACGATGGCGGTCCAGGAGCGCGACGCCGAGCACTTCGCGACGCGCCTGCCCTCGGCCCGCATTATCCCGATTTCGCAGCGTTTCGAGTCCCGTCCCGCGCGCATGGCGTGGGAGCAGACGGGCCTGCCCAAGCTGATCCGTAAGGTCCGTCCCGACGTCCTGCACTCCCCGCACTACACATCTCCGCAGTTCCCGGGCGTGCCCGTCGTCATCACGCTGCACGACGCGACGTTCTTCTCCCACCCGCAGGCCCACTCGCGCCTCAAGCAGCGTTTCTTCACCGCAGCAATTCGCCGCGCGATTCGCCGCGCGGACGCCCTCGTGGTGCCCTCTCTGGCCACGCGCGACGAGACCATCAAGTACGCGGGCGGAGACCCCTCGCAGTTCTACGTCGCCTACCACGGCGTGGATCGCTCGATCTTCCACCCGGTCTCGGACGCCGAGCGCGAGCGCGTCAAGGCATCCCTGGGTCTGGAGGGCCGCGACTACATTGGCTTCCTGGGCACGCTGGAGCCCCGTAAGAACGTGCCGAACCTGGTGCGCGGGTGGGTCAAGGCCGTCGCGGACCGCCCGAATCCCCCGGCCCTCGTGCTCGCGGGTGGCAAGGGGTGGGACGAGGACATCGACCCGGCCCTGGCCTCGGTGCCTAAGCACCTGACGGTCCTGCGCCCCGGTTACCTGCCCCTCGAGGACCTGCCCGGCTTCCTCTCGGGCTGCGTCATTCTGGCCTATCCCTCGATCGCGGAGGGCTTCGGCCTGCCGGTCCTGGAGGCGATGAGCTGCGGTGCCGCGACGCTGACGACCCGCCTGACCTCCCTACCCGAGGTCGGCGGCGACGCCGTCGCCTACTGCGACATCGACCCGGACTCCATCGCCTCGGCCCTGACGGAGCTGCTGGACGACCCGGCTCGCCGCGAGGCCCTGGGGGCTGCTGCGATTCCGCGCGCCGACGAGTTCACGTGGGCCCGCGCCGCTTCCGTCCATATTGAGGCGTTCCGCGCCGCCGCCCGTTCCTGAGCCAACCGCGCCCAAAGGAGGCCGCCGTATGCCCACGTCCGCCCCGCAGCGCCGCACGCTCGTCGCGGTGCTCATCCTCGTTGCCGCGGTCATTGCGGCGTCGCTGGCGTGGGTCGTGGCGTCCCCGGTCGGCTCCTCCCCGGACGAGGACTTCCACGTCGGTTCGATGTGGTGCCCTCCCCCGGTGGACGAGACGGGCTGCCAGATTTCCACCAAAGACGGCGAGAAGGCCGTCATGGTGCCGCAGTCGCTGGCCAAGGAGTACGTCACCTGCTACGCCTTCGACCATGACAATTCCGCTCTGTGCACCCTCAACGCATCGGACGAGGAACTGGCGCCGACCCTGCGTTGGGACGACGGAAACTACCCCTGGGGCTACTACCAGTTCGCTCATCTCTTCGTGCAGCGCTCGACGAGCCACGCGGTGTTGGCGTTGCGCACGGTGAACACGCTGCTGGCGATCGGTCTGATCGGCGCGATCATCGCCCTGGCGGATTCGGGCCTGAAGCGCGCGATCAGCGTCGCCGTGACGGTTGCGTGGCTGCCGATGGGCGTCTATTTCGTTGCCGGCATGAACCCGTCGTCGTGGGCGATGACGGGCACGTTTGCTTTTGCTGCCGGCCTGCTGGCTGCCACCCGGTCGGTCGGGCCGCGCCGGGTGGGCCTGATTGCCTGCGCCCTGGCCGGCGCGGTCTTGGCGTGCACATCTCGCGGCGACAGCGCCTTCTTCCTCTTCGTCGTCACGGTCGCCCTGGCCTTCGCAGTGCCGCTCAGCAGGCGGATCATTCCCGAGGCGGCCCCTCGCGTGCGTCGCCTCCATCGCGGGCATCTGGGTCATGGCCCGCACGAACGTGGCGGCCTCG
>CAKMQM010000151.1:0-2962 GCA_927911615.1 uncultured Xylanimonas sp. | reverse complement strand
ACTCGGCCCACCCACTTGGGGGAGGTCCACCCGCAGTCGGAGCAGCGGTAGGTGATCTTCTCTTTCGCCATGCACTCACCGTAACCCGACCCGCCCTCATCTGCGGTTCCCGCGCGCGGTGGGTACCGTGACCCCGGCATCGAGAGAGCGGACGGGGGACACGCCCCGGCCTCGTCCTCGAAGTGCGATAGCCCAAATGCACGACTGTGGTCAGGTTCTCGCGCATGCGGAATGGCCATGCATCGCGGCGAGAACCTTGTTCAACAGGTTAGAGATTTCTCGGTACCTGTTGTTGTCTGCGGGGTTTATCCATAGGGTTGGTCGGTGTGTATCCTTGGGATGGTTGCCCATACCCTCCGCGGATACAGACAACGCCCCATACCAGTGCGCACATTGAGACTGAGGAAAGCCACATGAACAAGGCGCGTCGATCGCGAAACACCTGGTCGAAGCGGATACCCGCGCTCGCCGTCCTATTGGTGTCCGCGATGCTGTGCGTGCTCGCGGTCGTGTATCGGGGCGTCGAGGTCACCCAGGTGAGCGTCGACGACGGCGGCATTTGGGTGACGAACCAGGACCGCAAGCTCCTCGGACACCTCAACTATGACGCCCTCATGCTGGACGGCACGGTCTCGGTGAAGTCCGCGTCCTTCGACATCGGCCAGGAGGGCGGCGACGTGACTCTGGGTGAGACCGTGAGTCGCACGGTCACCCCGGTGCGTCCGACCTCCTTCTCCCTCGGCCAGTCCGTCACCCTGCCCGACAATGCGGTCCAGGTCCAGGGCGGCTCAGTCCTGGCGGTCCTCGACCCCAACGAAGGCCTCCTGTGGGCTGGCAGCGCGAACGAGCCCGCCACCATGTCGCTCCTGCGCGAGGACGCGGTCGCCAACGACCTGAGTGACGGCATCGTGACGGTGTCGAACTCGGGCACGGTCTTCGCGTACTCTCCCGGCTCATCCAAGCTCGTGACGCTGACGCGCGAGGGTCAGGCGTGGCGCGCCAAGACCACGGAGATCAAAGACTTTACGCCCGCCGGCACCCCGACGATCACCGCGGTCGGCGACAAGCCGGTCGTCTACGACCAGACCGGCAACAAGCTCGTCCTGCCCGGCGGCAAGGTCCGCGACCTGTCCGAGGAGCACCTGAGTGGCGCCGTCCTGCAGGCCCCCGGAGACGAGGCCGCCTCGGTCCTCCTCGCGACCGGCGACCAGCTGGTGTCCGTCCCCCTGAACGGCAAGGCGATCGAGCGTCAGGAGGCCTCGGAGAGCGGCCAGAAGGGCACCCCCGCGGCCCCCGTCTTCCACCGTGGATGCTCCTACGGCGCGTGGGCGGGCTCGGGCGCGTTCGTGCGCACCTGCACGGACTCCACGCGCAACCAGGCGCAGACGGTCCCGAGCCTCGCCGAGGCCTCGTCCGCCGTGTTCCGCACGAACCGCACGCGCATCGTCCTCAACGACGTCTCGACGGGCACGCTGTGGCTGCCCGACAAGAACATGGTCGTGGTCAGCAACTGGGACCAGACCCCCACCGAGGAGCAGGAGGAAGAGGACACTCCGACCCCCGACCAGCGCGAGCAGGTCTCCGAGCCGGAGCACAAGGACAAGAACACGCCGCCCGAGGCCGTGGATGACGAGTTCGGCATCCGCCCGGGCCGCTCGACGCTGCTGCCCGTCCTCGACAACGACTCCGACGACGACGGCGACGTGCTGACGGCGCGCGCGGTCACCAACCCCGAGTTCGGCTCGATCGTGCGCACGCGTGGCGGCCGCGCCCTGCAGATCACGGACGTCCCCGAGAACATGACGAGCGGATCGACGTCCTTCACGTACGAGGCCTCGGACGGCCTCGCGGGCGCGACGGCGAACGTGACGCTGACGATCCACCCGTGGAGCCAGAACGAGGGCCCGCGCCAGCTCAAGCACCCGGTCATCAAGGTGGGTGCGAACGCGCAGGTCGAATACAACCTCCTGTCGGACTGGATCGACCCGGACGGCGACCAGTTCTACCTGGTGTCGGCGACGGCCCCGGAGGGCATGGCCGTGCAGTTCTCCGAGGACGGCACGGTCCAGATCCGCGACTTGGGCTCGGGCGCTGGCGTCAAGGCGATCGCCGTGACCCTGTCGGATGGCCACGCTGAGACCACCGGCGAGCTGAAGGTGAGCGTCCAGGAGGAGGGCAACGTGCCGCCGGTGGCGCGCGCCGACTTCTACGTGGCGCGCGTGGCTGAGCCGCTGACGATCGACCCGATCGCCAACGACACGGATCCCAACGGCGACGCCCTGTCCCTCGTGGCCGCGGGCACGGCCCCGGCGGGCACCGCGGTCTCCGCTGACCTCTCGCGCGGCACGCTAACGTTCACGGGCTCGGTGCCGGGATCCTTCCAGTTCACCTACACGGTCTCCGACGGCCCGTCCACGACCGTGGGCGTGATCCGCGTCGACGTGGTTGACGACGACACGAATGCTCTGCCGATCGCCGAGGACGACCTGGCGGTCCTGCCCAGCGGTGGTGCCTCGCTGATCGCGCCGCTGGCCAACGACACGGATCCGTCGGGCGGCGTCCTTGTCGTTCAGTCGATCGACGTGCCCGCGAACTCGGGCCTCGAGGTCACGCTCATCGAGCGCCACCTGCTGCGCATCACGTCGCCGCGCGGCCTGGCCGACGTGACGACCTTTACCTACACGGTCTCCAACGGCGCGGGTTCCGCGACCGCCCAGGTGAGCGTCATCCCGACGGATGCACAGAGTGAGGAAACGCCGCCCCAGGCCACGGCCGACACCGCGAAGGTGCGCGCCGACGACATCGGCTCGGTGAGCGTCCTGTCGAACGACCGCTCGCCGATCGGCCTGTCGCTGAGCCTGGACCCGGAGGTGGAGGTCCTGTCGGGTGCCGAGCTGGGCACGGTGTTCGTGACCGGCAACCAGGTGCGCCTGGCCGCCGGCTCCGAGGCCGGCGTGGTGCG
>CAKMQM010000150.1:0-3196 GCA_927911615.1 uncultured Xylanimonas sp. | reverse complement strand
GCATGTCCACGCCCAACAAGATGATGGAGGCCTTCGCGGCCGGGGTGCCCGCGCTGTGTTCTCCCCTATCCGAGGCCCGCCGATACCTGGGCGATCAGGCCCACACGTGGGTGCTGGAGGATCCGGAGCGCGACCTCGTCGGCGCCCTGGAGCGCATCACGAGAGAGGACATCGCGGCTTTCACGGCTCCCGCGATTCCCACCTGGGAGGAGGGGGCCGCCCGCCTGCGCGAGGCCTACGAGCGGGCCCTTGCCGCGCGAGCAACACATCAATAGTTCCCCCAAAATCTCGCACGTAATTTGGGTTCACTAAGTTTTCTTAGCATCGCTAAAAACTGCAGAATATCAGCACTTTTGATCGTCCATAGATTCGGACCACATGGGAATTACGTGCGACTTTTGGGGAGGGGCCATCACGCGGTCGCCCACGTCTACGCCACCGTCGGGCGCGCGCCGTCACCCCGGTCGTAGGCACGGGCCGTCGCCCACGCCATGATGAGCATGCCCACCAGCAGAAGCGCCATGAGGGCTCCGAGCACCGCGACCGTGATCTCCACTCCGTAGGGGCTGCACGCGAGCCACGCCAGCGGCGCCGCGCAGTACACGCACGCGAAGGCCAGCATGCGGCGCTGGTGGTAGGTCGCGACGAACACGTTCGACAGCGGCGATGTCGCGACCGTGAGAGCCAGCCAGGGCGCCAGGGACCGAGCGAAGTGCCCGGCTGCCTCCCAGCGCGCCCCGAACACGAGGGGGAAGAGCGCCGGGCTCACCCACGCGAGCAAGGCGAAAACGGGGATCGAGCAGGCCAGGGCAATGCCGCCCACGCGCACGACAACTCGGGTCATCTCACCGGGAGGGGTGTCCGACAGGCGCGGCAGATACACCTGCGACAGCGCCCCTGCGATGAGGGCGACCGGGGCTTGCAGGGCCAGCCACGCCAAGTTGAATTGGCCGAGCGAGGCCACGGAATACGTCGCGATAAGCATCGGGATCGCGCTCGTGCGCAGCGCGTCGACGACGACGTTGGGCACACCCACGAGGGCCATCTTGCGGTAGCGCATGGCCACCTCGCGCAGGGTCGGATCAGTGTCCTGACGCTCGCGGGCGTCGCTGGCGCGCCACGACAGGTACGCGACGGCGAGTCCTTGGCCCGCGATCGTCGCCCCAATCGCCGCGCCCAATCCGCCACCAGCCAGGAAACCGCACACCAGCTGCAGGGCCGCAATCCCGAGGGCGCGCACCACGGATGAGCTCGCGATCGCCTGGAATCGCCGGTGGCGAGTCAGCCAGTAGGAGCACACCTGCCCCTGCGCCAGGAAGAGGACTGACACGCCAACGGCAAGCATCCAGCCCGCGAGCGCGCTTCCGTAGCGCGCGCTCACCCACGGCCATGCGCGGCCGCAATCAGGGTGGCCAGAGCGGAGGCAACCAGCACGCAGCGCGAGGCGAGACGGGCCAGGGACCGGGCCGAGGCCTCGTCCCCGGGGGCGGGCAGGACGATGCTGAGGTCGAAGCGGGCACCAGCGACGGCGGCGCCGAGCGTGGCCGCGGAGGTAAAGATTCCCAGGTAGCCCAGGTCCGTGTCCGTGTAGAGGCGGGCGATGCCGATCTGGGCGACGAAGGCGATGACCTGGGCGAGGAGGGTGCCGCCAAGGAGGGTGAGCACCTGCGCGAGGACGCCCGAGCGGGCGGGGCGGGCAGGTGTGTTCGTCATGGACTCATTTAATCACCTGGGGCGCGCGGCTTGCCCCTAGGATGGTGGCATGCCCGCTCACCGATCCACGCCCACCCTCGGGTGGAACTCATGAGGGTCGCCCTGACGAAGGGAACCCTGCTGGTTCCCCCGACCTACTTCGCGCTCTCGCACGCCCTCGCGATGCCGGAGCTCGACTGGCGGGCTTTCACGCTGGCGGCGCGCATCGCCGATCCGTCCATCACGATCCCCATCGACGAGGCCGCTCCACGCGCGCTCGGCAGTCCCCTCCCGCTTCGCGTGGCCGCGCAGGCACGAGGCCTCGGACGGATGCGCCGCGCGATCTCCGCCTGGAATCCGGACGTCATTCACCAGCATCAGGCGACCTGGTCCCTGCCGGCCGTGGGGGCCGCACGCGACACGGGCGCGCCCCTCGTGGTGACGCTGCACGGCGGGGATGCCTACCCGAGGCTCGGGCGCGGCGCGGGCGCCGCGTGGAACGCACGCAACCACACGTCTGCCTTTGAGGGGGCGACCCGGCTGCTGGCCGTCTCCCGTTACCTGGCGGATGTCGCGTTAGGCGCGGGAGCAGATCCGGAGCGCCTGAGCGTCCACTACCAGGGCGTGGACACGCACTGGTGGACGCCCGCCCCGAACGCAGAAGAATCGCGCGAAGAACCCGTCGTCCTGTTCGTGGGCGCACTCAGCTCTCTCAAGGGTGTGGACGACCTGGCCCGGGCGTCCGCCACCCTCATGGGGCGCCGCCCGCATCGCCTCGTCCTCGTGGGCGACGGGCCGCTGGCACCCGCACTGCGCGCACACGCTCCCGACCACGTGACGTTCGCGGGCCGACTGGAGCGTGAGGGCGTGCGCGCCTGGATGCGCCGCGCCCACGTCCTCGTCCTGCCCACGAAGCCAACGCAGGGGCGTCAGGAGGCCGCGGGACTCGTGCTGCTCGAGGCGCAGGCGTGCGGCGTTCCCGTCATCGCATATCGCACGGGCGGCACGCCGGAGATGATCGCGCCCGGGGCCTCGATGCTCTCGTCCGAACGCTCACCGGACGCTCTCGCTCACTCCCTCGACGAGGCATTGGCCTGGTCCGAGGACGAGCGCGCGGATCGCGGGTCGGCGTGCCGGGCGTGGGTGACGCGCGAGCGCTCGCTGCGCGGATCTGTGGATCAGCTGCGCACGATCTACGCGGATGTGACGCGGTAGCGCCGCGCACTACAGGTCGACGGAACGCCCGGAGGCTGCCGAGGCGAGGATGGCCTCGACGACACGCAGGTTATCCAAGGCCTCGTCCATGGTGACGTGCTCGCTTCCCACGCCGAGGATCGCGTCGCGGAAGCGCTCATGTTCGAGGGCGAGGGGCTCGCGCTTGGTGAGCGCATAGCGCACCAACCTGCCCCTCGCTGACCCCGCGGAAGGTCCGCGATTGGCGTCCCACTGCAGGGGCGCGTGGCCCGTTCTTCGTAAAAGGGTCAGGTCCCCCCATCGCGTGTCG
>CAKMQM010000149.1:0-3612 GCA_927911615.1 uncultured Xylanimonas sp. | reverse complement strand
CTTCGGTGGTAACGACGATGCGCCAGCCGTCGCGGGCCAGGTCGGTGAGGTCGGCGGCTGCGCGGGCGAAGTCTCCGCGGTAGGGGTGCACGTCGCGGGCGCCCACGCGCATGAGGGTGGGTGAGACGACGACGGGCGCGGGGCCGTCCGCTGAGGGCGAGTCGGCCTCGGCCTCGTCGATCGCGGAGGCGAGGTCAGCGGGCGGCAGGTCGGTGAGCTCCCACCAGGGGCGCTTCCCGCTCCCCCACAGGTCGGCCAGGTCAAGGAACGAGGCCCTGGAGGCCTCGAGCGGGGTGTCTGCTCCCCCGGCGGCGGCGCTCCACGCGGCGGCGAGGAACTCCTCGGTTGTGGCGACGAGGTCGGCGGCGCGGGCGCGGATGCGTTCGGGGTCGGAGGCGAGGATCGGCGAGCCCGCGGGCAGCAGGTCGAGGAGGGATTCCATGCCGCCCACGAGGATCGGAGCGAGGGATTCGATACCGGGGGCGGCGATTCCCTCGGCGGCGAGGCTGAGCATCTCGGCGGCGCCGGGCAGGCGGTCGGCGGCCTCGCGGGCGCGGGCACGTACGGCCTGGGTGAGGAGGAGTTCTCGGCAGGGAACGGCCCACAGGCCGTCGGCGGCCTCGCCGAGGGTTCGCTGATCGGAGACGGAGAAGGCGCGGATGTCGTCGACCTCGTCGCCCCACAGCTCCACGCGCAGGGGGTGGGGTTCCTGGGGCGGGAAGACGTCGAGGATGCCGCCGCGCACGCTCATCTGGCCGCGGCCTTCGACCATGTCGACGCGCTCGTAGCCCAGCTCAGCCAGGCGGTTCGTGGTCTCGGTGAGGTCGAGAATGTCGCCGGTGCGCACACGCACGGGTTCGAGGTCCGCCAGGCCGGAGATGATCGGCTGGAGGAAGGCGCGGATCGGCACGACGAGGACCGACATCGGACCGGCGCTGTCGTCTCCCGTGATCGGGTGGACAAGGCGACGCAGGACGGCGATGCGACGCGCCATCGTGTCGACCTGGGGCGAGAGTCGCTCGTGGGGCAGGGTCTCCCACGCGGGCAGCATGGCCACGCCCGGGATCCACGAGGCCAGGGCGTTGGTCAGCGATTCGGCGTCACGCCCGGTGGCCGTGAGGACGACGAGGGGTGTGGCCGCGCGCGAGGCGACGGCCGCGAGGAGAGGCGGCCGGATGCCGACGGGCGCGACGATCGTGCCGGAACGGCCGGCTTCGACGGAGTCGATGGCCGTCTCGATCGCGGGATCGGTGGTGATGTCCGGGAGAAGTCCGGTGAGTAGCACGCGCTGCCTTTCGCGGTGAGGTGCGCGGCGACGCCCAAGGGTCGCCGCCTCGATCAGGACCCGGTGTGCAGGGCCATCTGGGTGGGGGCGAATCCCTTGGTCACGATGTCTTCGACGACGTCGGCGGCCTGCGCGAAGGTCACGTCCCAGTCGGGGCGTTCCTTGGAGGGCAGGGGGGCGAGCACGTAGTCGGCGGGATCCATGCGCCCCGGCGGGCGGCCCACGCCGATGCGCAGGCGCGCGTAGTCGCGCGTGCCCAGGTGCTGGCTGAGGGACTTCAGGCCGTTATGGCCGCCCTCTCCCCCGCCGACCTTGAGGCGCAGCGTGTGCGCGGGCAGGTCCATGTCGTCATGGATGACGAGGATGCGCGAGGGCTCGATCTTGTGGAAGGTGGCGAGCGCGCTGATCGGGCCGCCGGAGGTGTTCATGTAGCTGTCGGAGCGCGCGAGAATTACGCGGGGGCCAGGCACGCCGCCGGGGCCGATACCTAAGCGAACGTCGGCGGTGTGCGTGCGCGAGCGGTGCGAGGTGAGGGTCGCGCCGCCGCGCGAGGCGAGCACGTCGAGGGTCAAGTACCCGACGTTGTGTCGGGTGGAGGCATACTGCGCGCCGGGGTTACCTAACCCGACGACGAGCCACGGTCCGTCAGTCGTCATACTCCGATTGTGCCACCCGCGCCGAGAGCATGTCCCACTGGGGGGCATCCTCGACGACGGGGGCTGCCTCACGTCGAGACGTGGCCCACGCGTCGGCGAAGAGCTGCGCCCACTTGGTGTAGGCCGCCGAATTCGGGTGGAAGAAGTCCGCAGCGTGGTAGGCGAAGGTGTAGGTCGGCAGGGAGTATTCCTGGGTGAGGGAGCGCAGGTCGACGACGTTCGCGTCGCTGTCGGAGACGGCCGCCGCGATGCGGTCGACATGTCCGTGGGCGCGACTTTCCTGAGGCATGATGCCGAAGGACGGGATCGTGGAGACGAGCGCGTTCGCAGGCAGGGCGGCGAGGACTCGACGCAGGCGCTCTTCGAACTGACCGGGGGCCATGTCCTCGGTCATGACGTCGTTGCCGCCGATGGTCAGCGTCACCAGGTCGGGGCTGTACGGGCCGTCCAGCAGGCCCAGGCCGCGCATCTGCGGGATCTGCGTGAGTTCCACGGACTCGATCGTGGCCCCGGAGAGGGACAGGTTGAGCAGAAGGACCTCGCGATCCATCTGCGCGGCGATCGAGGAGGCGAGGCGCGCCGGGTAGGACTCGGTGACGCGCGAGGCGCCCACACCCTGCACGGAGGAGTCGCCGAGGGAGACGATCAGGTAGGGACGCTCACCCTCGGGATGCTCGTCGAGCTCACGCAGGCGGTCCAGGGTCGCCAGGTTGTGGTTCTCCCATGCCTTGCGGTAGTCACCGCGCTGGGAATCCAGCCGCAGGAGGCGTCCAATCGCCAGGCCGCCGCCAAAGAGGCTCGCGCCGCCGGCTGCCGCGCCCGCTACCTGCCATGCTCGTTTGCTGATCCCCATCGGAGTGTCCTTCCCTCGTGTCTGCTGGTCCTCAGTGTAACGAGGCCGGGGCCGGTGCTTCAAATGCTGAAGCACCGGCCCCTCGGTTTGTCACAGATCGCTCAGTCCAGGCGTCCGGCGGGAGCTCCCGGGAGGGATCGGATGAAGTGGGGAGGCTCCCAGCCTCGCTCCGCGTAGGCGGCCGCGACGACGCGTGCTACACCCTCCACGGCGTGCGCGTCGACGAGCGCAATCGCGCTACCGCCGAAGCCACCGCCCGTCATGCGCGCGCCGTGCGCACCCGCAGCGCGCGCAGCCTCCACGGCCACATCCAGCTCCTCACAGGAGACCTCGTAGTCATCGCGCAGCGAGTCGTGCGAATCGTTCAGGAGAGCGCCCGCGACCGCCAGGCGCGTCCCCTCGAGCGGCCCCTCATCCAAGAAGCTCGATAAAGGCGCGCGTCCGCGCGATCTCGGAGACGACGTGACGCGTGCGCGCAGCCAGGCGCTCATTACCCAGCGCGGCCGTGGCCTCGTCCAGATCCTCCACGTCCACAAGCTGCCCCACGCCCAGGATGCGCGCCGACTCCTCGCAGTCCGCGCGCGCGACCCGTACTGGCCGTCCGCCAGCGAATGCTTGCGCGCGTATCGATGACGAGAAGCTCGAGGCCGACCGCACTCAGGTCGAAAGGAACCTGACGAGTCGACATGTCGCGGCAGTCGAGGGCCAGCGCGTAACCCTCGCGGCAGCGCAGGGACGCCGTCTGGTCCAGGCCGCCCGTGTTCGCGCCCGCCACCTGGTTTTCCGCGGCGCGCGCGGCATCCACGAGCACCTTGCGC
>CAKMQM010000148.1:0-5198 GCA_927911615.1 uncultured Xylanimonas sp. | reverse complement strand
TGCTGGTACGCCCCTGGAGTCGGTCGCGCACTCTTCTTCCGACGAGCATTCGCAGGACGAGGCCGTGGCGGCTAGCGCCGCGACAGTCGAGCCTGCAACGAAGAAGACCTCGTGGGGCAAGCGCGCGGCCATCGCCGGCGCGCAGCCGCGGTGCTGTCCGTCGGCTTCGGCGCGGGCATCATCACGCATGCGGCCGTCATGGGTGATGGTCAGGACTTCTATGAGCAGGGCTACGAGGACGGTGTCAGCGACCAGGGCTACGGTGACGAGGACGAGATTTCGGCCCCGGCAATGGCCAGCAAGGTCCGGGTAACGGCCAGCAGCAGGGCCCTGGTGGCCAGCAAGGTCCGGGTAACGGCCAGCAGCAGGGCCCCGGCGGCCAGCAAGGTCCCGGTAATGGCCAGCAGCAGGGTCCGGGTGGTGAGCAGGGCGATACCGGCAGCACCCGCCCGGGACCTCCCCCGGAGGGAGGCCGAGGCCCCGGCAGCAAGAATGGAAGCCAGGGTAGTACGGACACCTCCACCCAGGGCGAAGGAACGACCACCAGCTGAGCGTTGAGGGCGCGCGAGACACAATCCGTCTCGCGCGCCCTTTATGCGAGTGTGGCCACCAGGGTCGAGACTGCCACGCACACGAGGAGCGCCGCAAAGACCAGGCCGAGAACCCTGTTTGAGACTCTCTTGGTGAGCTTGGCTCCCACGATGCCGCCTCCCATCGATGCCGCGGTGAAGAGCGCGACCATGACCCCGGCCTCGGCGGTGATCGTCAGCGTGCCCGCGAGAGTGCGTGAGGCCAGCCCGAAGGCGGCAGTGATCACCATGACCAGCAGGGACGTCGCGGATGCCCGCTTCATCGGGTATCGCAGCGCCAGGTGCAGCGCGGGCACGATCGCGAACCCGCCGCCGACGCCGAAGAATCCCGTGAGGAAACCCCGTCAGTGTCGCCAGAGCGACGACCCGGCACACGGTCGCGAACGTCCAGGACCCCTGAACGTCGGAGGTATCCCCGGCCTCGTTAGAAGAGGATGAGGCAGATGGGCGCAGCTGGGAGCGCACCATGAAGAGCGCGACCGCTCCCAGGAGAGCGCAGAAGGAGAGCATGAGGGCACGCGCTGAAACGAGCGGGCCGAGCGCCGATCCTGCCCACGTGCCCACGAGGCCAGCCAGGGCGAAGAGAGCGCCCTCGCGCCACGCGACGTTCCCGCTGCGTGCGCGCGTCGCTAGCGAGACGGCGGCCGTCAGCCCCACGATGATGAGGGACAGGCCCGTCGCCTGGTGGGGATCCTGCCCAAGAATGTAGACGAGGATCGGCACCGACAAGATGCCGCCTCCCGCGCCGAGCGAGCCGACGATAATGCCGACGAATGCGCCGATGAGAAGCGCTTCAATGATCATTGGTCATGTCCGAATAGGTGTGGTGAGAGATAGTCCAAGGGAGGATGAAACCGCGGGTCCATAATGTCCGAGGCCGGCCTGCCCGCCGCGATCAGCATGCCCATCGCGCGCAGGGCCGGGGTGGCGTGTTCGTAAAACGCCCGGTAGCCCTCGCACAGGTAGTTATGCGAGGACTCGCCCCGGCGCACGAAACGGTCTTTCGGGCACCCGCCCCAGCACAGCCGCAGGTGAGGGCACGCGCGGCACTCGTCGTCCAGGCTGGGCTTGAGGCGCGCGAAGTCACGCATCTTGTCCGAGGCCGCCAGCTGTGTGAAGGATGAGGAGTTGATCGAGCCGACCAACCAATCCGGCTCCACCCAGTGATCGCAGGCGTACACGTCGCCGTTGAATTCCATCGCCATGTTCGCGCCGCACTGGGGCGCGTGAACGCACACCGTGGCCGAGCCAAACATGGCCGACAGGGTCGAATCCACGTCCTGGATGAAGACCTCGCGACGTCGGCGGCCAGCCACTGGTCGAACACCTCGCACAGGAAGCGCCCGTAGGAAGCGGGGGACGTGGAACGGCTGGTGACGCAGTCCCCGTCTTGGCGGTACAGGAGCGCCGAGGTCCCGGAGCGCCAGCCGCGCTCGGCCTGGGCCAAGTCGGCTGCGCGCACGCGCTCGACGATGGGGATGAACTGCAGGTAGCGAGCCCCCAGATCGTCGCGGAAGTAGCGGTACACCCGCTCTCCCTGCTCCTCGTTCGCGGCGTTGACCGTGCACAGGATGTTCGTTTCCACGCCGCGCGGCGAGTGCCTCCCAGCCGCGCACAACCATCGCGTGGGTGCCCCGCCCGCCACGGTTGAGCCGGTAGGCGTCGTGCAGGGGAGCGGGCCCGTCGATGGACACGCCCACGAGGAAGTCGTGGTCCGCGAAAAAGTGGGCCCACGCGTCGGTCACCAGCGTGCCGTTCGTCTGCAGTGCGTGACGCACGCGCTGGGTGGGGCGACGGTAGCGCTCGCACAGCTCGATGAGGCGCTCAAAAAAGGCAGGCCACGCAGGGTCGGCTCCCCGCCCTGCCACAGCATCGTGACCTCGCCGTCGGGACTCGACTCCAGGAACGCCTCGACGTAACGTTCCAAGGTCTGCTCGGACATAGTCTGCGCCGCCGCGTCGTAGAGCAGTTCCTTGGACAGGAAAAGCAGTACTGGCAATCCAGGTTGCAGGCTGCCCCCGTCGGTTTGGTGACGACGGAGAATGGGATTGAGCGCGTCACGGCCTGCCCTCGCGATCGGTGCGGGCTTCCAATGACGAGGCCGGCCGCGCCTCCCGGGGTGAGGCTTCTTCGGTGCAGTGGGCAGAGGCGGTGTCCTC
The DNA here is from genome assembly GCA_927911615.1 of uncultured Xylanimonas sp. Taxonomy (GTDB): domain Bacteria; phylum Actinomycetota; class Actinomycetes; order Actinomycetales; family Actinomycetaceae; genus Pauljensenia. Next base: position 2,449 of record CAKMQM010000148.1, on the reverse strand, counting down.
GTCGGAGGGGTGGGCGGCGATGTACGCGCTGGCCTGAGCGGCACCCAAAGGCCCCAGTGATGCCCCCACGACGTCGATGTCCCACTCCATGACGGGAATGAGCTCCCTATGCATGGCGGCCGCGATGTCGGATCGCAGGGAGGGAAACGCGTCGACGATTTCGCCGGCCACGATGATGGCACGAGGGTTAATGAGGAGCGCGGCCGAACCCAAGACATAGCCGACAGCCTGGGCAGCCTGCTCCAAGGCCTCGCGCGCCCGCGCATCGCCGGACAATACGGCGGCTCGCAGCTGAGCAATATCGGCAACCTCCGTGCGCTCGCACAGCGCCGGGACGGACGCCAGCGTTTCCAGGCAACCGCGCTTGCCACAGGCGCAGGGCGAGTCATTGGCACCCACCGTCATATGTCCCAGTTCCCCGGCCAGCCCGCCCGCTCCGCCAACGAGGCGGAAATCGGAGACGACGCAGCCGCCCACGCCCCCCGACAGACGCAGATAGATGAACGAGGACGTGTCCGCGCCCGCGCCCCACAGGGCCTCCGCGAGCGCAGCCATGCGCACAGTGTTGTCGACGATCGGGAGAGGATCCCACCAGCGACGTGTGAGCTCGCTGAGCTCCTCCATGGTCGGGTACGCGTCCGAGGAGAGCCTGGCGTTACGCCCCATCGGAATGGGGACGCCCACGCCCACCGCGCGCACCGTCGAGGTAACAATTCCCTGACGGGCTGCGCTCGCGGCCAGAGCCTCGCAGGTCTGTTCGAGAGAGAGCTGGAGGGAAGGGGAGGCGGGGGAAACGATGTGGACGGCCGCCAGGACGGTGCCGGCGCGTGAGAGCATGACGCCCGCGCACGACGTGCGTGTGACGTTCAGGCCGACGCAGTGTGCCGCCGAGGAGTTGAGGGTGAGGAGCTGGGTGGGGCGGCCTCGTCCGGGGGCGTTCGTGCGCACGGGCGTCACCGATCCCTCGTCGAGGAGGGTAGTGAGCGCACGCCCCAGGTTTGTACGCGAGGTGTCGAGCGCCTCGCACAGCTGGGAGCGCGTTGCGGGGGCTTTGGCCAGGTGGGCGACGATGCGGTCTTCGAGGGTGGGTAGTGGTCTGCGTGTGGGGTAGTGCATGCCTCTCCTTCCCGGCGCTTCGTCGTTGGTGTTCGCTTGGGGCGCTCCGGCCTCGTTGACAGTTTCTATGATACGCGTCACTGTGTGGGGCCTGCAGGGCACGCGTTGGCCTCGGCGGCGGGTGAGCGCGTGTCCTCCCGCCGCCGAGGCGGGGGTTAGTCGCTCGTGACCTCGTCGAGGTCGGAGCGAGCCGTGTTCACCAGCGGGATGTCGAAGTCGGTCATCGCCGCCATCCACTTGGCGAAGGAGTGATCCCCGCGCTCACGCAGCTGCAGGTACAGGTTCGTAGCCAACTCCCTGCGGATCTCGTCGTAGACGGGCACGGTGTACACGTTGTTCATCTCGGCCGGATCCAGGCGCAGGTCGTAGAGCTCGTTGATCGACTCGGGGTTGATGACGAGCTTGAAGTCCCGCGTGCGCAGCATGCGCTGCTGGAGGGGGAAGTGGTGGCCGTGGAACTCGCACACGATGTCCTCGCGCCAGCCGTCGACCTGCCCGCCGCGCGTCAGGTCCACGATCGAGCGGCCGTCCTCCACGAGCGAGGTGTCCAGGCCCGCGATGTCGAGGACCGTGGCCGGCAGGTCATGAGGGAGACGAATGCGTCGGAGCGTCCCACGGTTGAGACGCCGGGGATGTGGGCGATGAAGGGGACGTTGTAGATGTCGTCGTACATCATCGGGCCCTTGTCGTTGAGGCGGTGTGAACCCGTGAACTCGCCGTGGTCCGCGCAGAAGAAGACCGCCGTGTCGTCCAGGATGCCGAGCTCGCGCGCCACGTCCATGATGCGCCCGATCTCGAAGTCGATCATGGCCGTGTATCCCCAGTAGACCGCGATGAGCTTCTTCCACTGCTCGTTCGTGAACGAGGACGTGGACCAGTAGGTCGCGTAGTTCTCCTGGATCGGGGGCTTGCCGATGAGGGAGTCCCCGAAGTTTTCCGGCAGCTCGACGTCGTTTGGATCGATGAGGTCGAACCACTCGTCGGGCAGGAAGTAGGGCAGGTGGGGGCCGAAGAAGTGCACGTCGAGGCAGAAGGGCTGCTTCGAGTCCTTCCAGTCGGCGGCGTACTCGCGCAGTTTCTCGATCGCACGGTCCGCCAGGAAGCGCTCGAAGGTGGCTTCCTCGGGCTGGTCGAGGCGCGCGGCGATGATGTGCCCGTCGCGTCCGCGGCGAGCGTTGCCGCGCCACAGGTCGTGTGCGCGCACCGGCGGGAGGTTGTTGGCCGTCGAGCCAGGCGACATACTTCTCGTTGGCCACCGGATTTTCGGCCGCCAGTATGTGTCGTCGTCGCGCGACTGCGGTCGGCTGTAGCACAGTGGTGACTTGCCGACGAT
>CAKMQM010000147.1:0-3588 GCA_927911615.1 uncultured Xylanimonas sp. | reverse complement strand
CCACGCCGCACGCATGGTCGCCGCCGCCGCAAGGCCAAGCGCGCCCGCCGCCGCGCCATGGCCGACCGCCAGCGTGAACTCGCCGAGGGCGGCCCCAGCACCTCCCGCGACGAAACCCAGGTGATCTCCAAGAGCGCTCTGCGCAAGATCATCGAGGCCGCCGGCAACGCGAACCCGCAGCTCACTCAGACCCTCACCGCGACCTCCATCGGCCGAGGCGAGCGCTTCTTCTCCGGCTCCGCCGAAGCCGAGGCGCGCGCTGCCGCCCTCGAGGGCCCGGGTGAAGAGGTCTACGCCGAGCGCGAGGCCGAGGCCCGCCGCGCCCAGGAGCGCCGCGAGGCCCACAAGCGCCGCGAAGACGAGGCCCTCGACCCCGAGGCCACCCTCGCCCTGGCGGCCGTCGGCGTCGAGCCGGTCGCTGCCGACAACGAGGCGCCCGACAACGAGGAGCCCGAGGCTGCTCAGGATGTGGCCGAGGGTGCGGGTGCGCCCGCCGATTCTGCGGAGGTTGCGGGTGCTGAGCGCGCGGACGATGCGACCGTGAGTGCCGCTGCGGCTGACTCTGTTGATACGACCGAAGATGCCGCTGCGGCCACTGACGAGAATGCCGAAACCGAGCCTGAAGCTGCCGATTCCGGCGACTCCCACGCCGCCGATTCGCAGGAAGACAGCGCCCCCGCCGAGGACGCTGAGCGTGAGGGCGCACCCGCCCCCGACGCGCCCGAGGAGACAGGCAACGAGGAGGCGGCCCAGGCCTCGTCGGACGTCGAAGTGTCCCCGGACGAGCAGGAGACCACGCCGATCCCCGCGCGTGAAACATCCGTGAAACATCCCGTGCAGGTGCCCCCGCCCGTGCGCACCGGCCGACCCGTCATGACCGACACGGTCCAGGCGATCGCCCCCGCGCTCGTGCCGCCGCCCGCGCCGACCCCCGCCGAGATGGCCGCGTCGCGCGCGCCCGAGGACGAGGCCGACGAACCCGCCGTCCACCCCGGCTGGTACGCGGTCGCGGAAGAGGCACGCCTCGACGCGGAAACGCGCCCCACGCCCACGGTGCAGCCCGCGCGCGTGTCCATCATGGACTTCTTCCCCGCCGTCGCCCCCACCGGCGCAGAGGCCGATATGCTGCGCGCCGTCACAGGCCAGATCCCGGCCGTCGAGCCCCGGGAGCCCAAGCCTGAGGACGCCGAGTCTGCGGTGGCCGAAAAGGCTGCGACTGACGAGGCCCCGACTGACGAGGCCGTGGCGCCCGAGAGTGCGCCCGTGGAGGATTTGGCCCCCGAGGTCGAGGCTGCGCAGAAGGACGCCGCCGAGGAACCCACTGCCGACGCGACCGTCGTCATGGATCCCGTGGAGGCCGAAGAGGCCGGCGCGCTCGATTCCGACGCCACGCAGGTCATGCCCGCTGTCGACGAGCCCGTGGACGAGACCCTCGTGATGCCCGCGGCGGCCTTCGCCGAGCGGGCTTCCGAGGCCACGCAGGGTGAGGAAGCCGCCGCGACAGACGTCTCTGCGGCGGAAGAGGAAGCCCCGGCGAAGAAGGAGCCAGCCAAGAAGGCGGCCTCCACCAAGGCCGGCGCGAAGAAGACTCCCGCGAAGAAGGCGGCCACCAAGAAGGCCTCGACTGCGAAGAAGGGCGCCAAAAAGTCCTCCACCGCGGCCGCAAGACCGTGACGGACGACAGCGCTGCTGCCGACAAGGCAGCCGACGCGACCCCTGCAAAGGACGCGAAGGCTCCCGCCAAGAAGGCCACCGCGAAGAAGCCCGCCGCCAAGAAGGGTGCCGCCAAGAAGGCGGCTCCCAAGAAGGCAGCGGCGAAGAAGACCTCCAACGCAGGACCCGCCACCAATGAGTGATGGGGACAGGTGAACGGGCCACGGCCTCGTCACTGAGGCCAGCGCGAGGAAAACGGACCGCCCGCGCCCACGCACATACGTGCACGGGCGCGGGCGGTCCGCGACAATAGAGGCATGAATGCTACTAATCCCGCTGCCCGCACCGACGCCGAGTGGAAGAAGCTCCTGAGCCCCATGCGCTACCACGTGCTGCGCGAGGCCGGCACCGAGCGCCCCTTCACGGGCGAACTCCTCGACGAGGCCCGCGTCGGCACCTACTCGTGCGCGGCCTGCGGATCCGCTCTCTTCGACTCCGACGCGAAATTCGACTCCTCCTGCGGGTGGCCGTCCTTCTTCCAGGCCCACGACGGTGCGACCGTCGAGAACGTCGACACCAGCCACGGCATGATCCGCACCGAGGTGCGCTGCGCGACCTGCAACTCCCACCTCGGCCATGTTTTCCCCGACGCGCCCGATCAGCCCACCGGCATGCGCTACTGCATGAACTCGGCGGCCCTCACCTTCGCGCCCGCCCAGTGAACGCGCGTACCCAGTGAACGCGCCCGCGCAGCGCCCCGTCACCGACCGCATCCCGCCTCAGCTCTACATCGTCGGCTCCGGCCTCATCCAGTACGTGGGCGCGGCGCTCGCGGTTATTGCCTTCGCGTCCGTCGAACCCGCCTCCGTCGCATGGTGGCGCGTCCTGACCGGTGCGGTCGTCCTCCTGGCGTGGAAGCGCCCGTGGCGCGGTGGTCTCACGCGCTCCGACCTGGCGATTTCCGCGCTTTTCGGCGTCATCATCCTGACGATGAACTCCTCGTTCTACGAGTCGATCGCGCGTATTCCCCTTGGTACCGCCGTGTCCATCGAGTTCATCGGCCCGGTCGCCGTCGCCGTCATCAGGGCCGCGGCTGGCGGCCGCGCATCGCCGCCGTCCTCGCGTTCGCGGGGGTGGTGTGCATCGGCGGCCTCGCCCTCGACCTGAGCGTGCCGAGCGTGCGCGTCGGCGTCGCCTGGATTCTCCTTGCGGCCCTCGCCTGGTCGGCCTACATCGTCGTCGGGCAGAAGGCCTCGACCACGCGCGACGGGGTCACGAACCTGGCGCTCGGATGCGCGTGGGGCACCCTGTTTTTCGCGCCCTTTCTCGGGCCGGGCGCGATGGCGGCTCTGGCCTCGTGGAAGCTGATCGCCATCGTCGTCGGTGTGGGCCTGCTGTCCACCGCGATTCCCTACACCTTCGAGGCGCTCGCGATGCGGCGTCTGGCGGCGTCGACCTTCGCGCTGTTCGCCGCGATCCTGCCGGCCACATCCGCCCTGGTTGGGGCCGTCATGCTCCGCCAGATCCCCGGCGTCTTCGAACTCATCGGCCTGGTCCTGGTGTCGGTCGCGGTCTGGCTGGCCTCGCGCGAGTAAGGGTTTTCGGCGGGGTGCTTTCCCGGTTTTCTGTGCCGGTGTATCCTCGCCATCCTCAGGTGCGCGTCAAGTGCGGCCTAACGCCTGCCGATGTGCTGACGGTGGGATGCGTGTTCGTCGCGATGTTACAAACGTCGTCACACCACCCCTCATCGCCTTCAGGCTTGAAGTTGTGCGCGTCAGTGGCGGGATTCGTGCACGTCGTTTTTGTTACAAACGTCGTCAAACCACGCCGTTTTTCAAGGGGGTTTAGCGCTCATTGTTACAAACGTCTCAATCCGAGCCCGAAATCGGCTTTTTCTGGCGTTTTTAGCTCGCAGATTGACGACGTTGTAACATG
>CAKMQM010000146.1:0-10539 GCA_927911615.1 uncultured Xylanimonas sp. | reverse complement strand
CTGTCGAAGGTGACGGTTTCCGGAATCACGCGCACTGCCGGCGTGACACGCCAGGCCTTCTACTACCACTTCTCTGACATCCGCGACCTGACCGTGTGGGTCTTCAAGCGCGAGGTCGCCGACCAGATCATCGCCCACACTACCTACGAGGACTGGTCCGATGGACTGCTCGCCATGTTCGTGTGGATGCAAAACCACCCCGAAGAGACCCGTTCCGTCCTCTCCTCCATCGGCATGGAGGACCTGCAGATCTTCCTCCACAAGCAGCTGCGCGCCGTCATGGAACCCATCGTCGATCAGCACAGCATCGATCTGCAGGTCACCGAAGACGATCGAGTGTTCGTCACCGACCACTTCACCCTCGCCATTCTCGGCCACATCTCTCAGTGGCTCGCAACCGGCATGAGCAGCGACCCCTACATCCTCACCGAGCGTATCGCCCGCGTCCTCGACGGTCAGGTGCGTCGATCCCTTGAGGCCCTGGCGGCCAACCCGATCCCGGCCGCGCAGCGCGCCTGAAGACGCGACGAACCCCGGCCTCGTTTCTCCATCAACGAGGTCGGGGTTCGCCCTATCTGTCTGCGAGCGCTTAGCGCAGGGCTCGGTTAACCGCCGAGATGACGGCCTTGTAGGACGCGCGCGTGATCGAGGAGTCGATGCCAACGCCCCACACGATCTGACCGTCGACTGCGGCCTCCACGTAGGCGGCGGCTCGTGCGTCGCGGCCCTGACTCATCGCATGCTCGGAGTAGTCGAGGATGCGCACATCGAGATCGAACTCGTGCAGCGCCGAGACGAAGGCGTCGATCGGGCCCGTACCCGTTGCCTGCACCTTCACCGTCTCGCCGCTGTCCGTGAGCGTCGCGTTGAGCTCGACGTGTTCATCGTCGATCGACGAAACCTGCGAGGCGCGCATCTCGAAGCGGCCCCACGGCTCCAGATCGGGAGCGGCACTCGTGGGCAAGTACTCGTCCGCGAAGATCTGCCACAGCGTGGCCGCGTTGATCTCGCCGCCGTAGGTGTCGGTGTGGCGCTGGACGATGCGGGAGAACTCCACCTGCAGGCGACGCGGCAGCTCCAGGGCGTGCGCCGTCGACATGAGGTAGGCGACGCCGCCCTTGCCGGACTGCGAGTTCACGCGCACCACGGCCTCGTACGAGCGGCCCACGTCGTGCGGGTCGATCGGCAGGTAGGGCAGCTCCCACACGACCGCTTCCTCGTCGCCGCCGGCCGCGTCAACCTTGGCCTTGCGGGCGGTGAAGCCCTTCTTGATCGCGTCCTGGTGTGAGCCGGAGAAGCTCGTGTAGACCAAATCGCCAACGTAGGGGGCGCGCGGCGAGGTCTCCATCTGCGTGCAGTACTCGACCGTGCGACGAATCGAGTCCACGTCCGAGAAGTCGATGCCCGGATCGATGCCCTGGCTAAACAGGTTCAGGCCCAGCGTCACCAGGTCGACGTTGCCGGTGCGTTCGCCCTGGCCGAGCAGGCAGCCCTCGATACGGTCCGCGCCGGCCAGGAGCGCCAGCTCGGCCGTCGCCACGCCGGTGCCGCGGTCGTTGTGGGGGTGCACGGACAGGGCCACGTACTCGCGGCGGCTCAGGTTGCGGCTCATCCACTCGATCTGATCCGCGAAGACGTTCGGGGTGGAACGCTCGACCGTGGAGGGCAGGTTCAGGACGATCTCGCGCCCCTCGCCCGGCTCCCACACGTCCATGACGGACTCGCACGCCTCGAGGGCGAAATCAAGCTCCGTGTCCACGAAGATCTCGGGCGAGTACTCGAATCCGAAGATCGTCTCATCACCCAGGCGCTTCTCAGCCTGCGCAATAATCTCGCGCGCACCGGACTGAGCGAGCTCGATCGTCTGCGCCTTATCAGCGTGGAAGACGACCTCGCGGAACACGGGGGCCGTCGCGTTGTAGAGGTGCACCGTCGCGCGCGGGAAGCCCACCATGGCCTCGACCGTGCGCTCGATCAGCTCGGGGCGCGACTGGGTGAGCACCGAGATCGTCACATCCTCGGGCACCGCGTCGTCCTCGATCAGGGAGCGCACGAAGTCGTAGTCCGTCTGCGAGGCCGCGGGGAAACCAATCTCGATCTCCTTATAACCCAGCTTAATGAGCAGGTCGAACATGCGGCGCTTTGCGGGCCGGATCCATCGGCTCGATGAGGGCCTGGTTGCCATCGCGCAGGTCGGTGGACATCCAGCGCGGCGCCTTCGTGATGCGCTTGGAGGGCCACTGGCGATCCGGCAGGTCGATCGGATTCGTATCGAGGAACGGCCGATACTTGCGAATCGGCATGCGCGAACCGGAGGGGACGGGAACAGCGGATGTAGTCTTCACGCTTCGTAGTCTATCGACGAGGCCGGGCACGCGAGCAGGAGCTGCGCATACTGGACGTGAGATGCGGCGCGCTCCCCCATCCGGCATTGACAAAGAAAAACTCTCAAAAATGTGTACGCCTCTGCGTTCATATGTCATGATAATTAGGTCCATTGTCCCACACACTGACGCGCGGAGCAGCCATGACTTCTCTTTTGTTAGCCCAATCTTTTACCCCGTCGACGACTGCCGTCGCGGGTAACGTCTTCCTGACAGCCGTCGTCGGACTTCTTCCGCTCGTCGTGTTCTTCGTCCTCATGGGCGTCTTCAAGGTCGCCACCCACTGGTGCTCGATCATCTCCCTCGTGCTGTCCCTGGGCATCGCGGTGTTCGCCTTCAAGATGCCCGTCGGTATGGCGCTCCTGTCCGGCACGCAGGGTGCCGCGATGGGCTTTATGCCGATCATCTACATCATCATCGCGGCCGTGTGGCTCTACAACCTCACCGAGAAGTCCGGACGCAGCTCCGACCTGAAGGCCGTCTTTAATACGATCGGACGCGGCGACCAGCGCGCCCAGGCCCTCATCGTCGCCTGGTGCTTCTGCGGCCTGCTCGAGGGCCTGGCCGGCTTCGGCGCCCCCGTTGCCATCACGTGTGCCATGCTCGTGACCCTTGGCGTCCCCAAGATCAAGGCCGCCGTCGTCACCGTCGTCGGTAACGCCATCAACGTGGGCTTCGGCGCCATGGCAATCCCCACGACCACCGCCGGCAAGCTCGGCGGCGCGGATCCCGTCGTCGTCGCCAGCGACATGGGCCACCTGACCTGGATCTTCTGTCTGTTCATCCCGGTCCTGATGCTGTTCATCCTCGACGGTGGACGAGGCGTGCGTCAGCTGTGGCCCCTCGCCCTCGTTGCTGGCGCTGCGGCCGGCGTCGGCCACTTCTTCACCCCCTCCATCTCGTACGAGCTGACCGCGGTCGTCGCCTCGCTGCTCGGATTTGCCGCCTGCTACGCCTTCCTGCTGGTCTGGGGTCCCACGACCCCCGAGGAGTGCGCGACCAAGGCCGACGAGGCAGACAAGCCCACGGGCTCGCGCATCGGACTGGCCCTGCTGCCCTACGTCCTCGTCGTCGTTATCATCGCGATCACGAAGCTCGCCAAGCCGGTCGCCGCTTTCTTCTCCTCGACGGACGTGAAGATCCCGTGGCCCGGCATCTACGGCAATCTGCTGACCGCCGATGGATCGCCCTCGACCGCCGCCAACTACAACCTGCAGATCCTGTCCAACCCCGGCACCTGGATCTTCGTCACCGGCATCATCGTCGCCATCGTGTACGGCACGAACTCATCGAACGGCCGCTTCCAGACCTCCGTGGGTGAGATGTTCGCGGTCCTGCCGCGCACCATCTACTCGCTGCGCATGGCCATCCTGACGATCGCCTCCGTCATGGCGCTGGCCTTCGTCATGAACTTCTCGGGCCAGACCACCTCGATCGGCGCCGCCCTGGCGACGACGGGCGCAGCCTTCGCGTTCCTCTCCCCCATCCTGGGCTGGATCGGCACGGCCGTCGCCGGCTCCGCGACCTCGGCGGGAGCTCTCTTCGCGAACCTGCAGTCGACCGCCGCGGCCGGCGCCGCCTTGACCCGTCGATCCTGCTGGCCGCCAACACCATCGGCGGCGGCCTAGGCAAGATCGTGTCCCCACAGAACCTCGCAATCGCCGCCTCCTCCGTCGATTCGGAGGGCTCCGACGCGGAGATCCTCAAGAAGGCCGCCCCCTACTCGATCGGCCTGCTCCTGGTGCTGTGCACCCTGGTATTCATCGCATCCCAGGGCTGGCTCGGCGCCTACATGCCGCACTGATCGGCGGCTCATGGGCTCGGGAGGTCCCGGGAAGCAAGTTGCTTCCCGGGACCTCCCCCTTGTAGGCTCCTAACAGAAGTACGGACAAAGGAGACGACAGTGCCCGATTTGAGTTTTTCGAGCGACGCTTTACGCACGGCCGCGCAGTACGTCAACGAAGCAGCAACCTGCACCACGGTTACACCTCCCACCGGAGATCCCTGCAGTAGCGTCTACGCGCAGAGGATCAGTGGGCCGATCAACAACCTCAACGAGGCAGAGACCGCGATCCAGGACGAGCTCAAGGCAATGCACTCCGACATGATGGAGACGCTTCAGTCGTTTGAGCAGATGGAAAACGCGATTGTCGGTTCCTTCGGCACAGTTACCGAGGGATGACACAGATGATTACGAAAACCAAGCTGTACGCGCTCGACTTAAGCACCTTTACCACCGCAATCGAACAACTTGAAGAGCAGCTGCGAGCGAATCAGGAGAAGCTGGACAACATCGCCCACGCGAAGGAAACAATCGCGTCGGGTATGCAGGGACAGAGCGCACAGGCAATGATCGCCAAGCTGGATGCGCTCGAGCAGAAGATCACCGATCACATCGCTTCGATCCAGCAGACCCAGGCGGCTATCACCACCTACCGCACCAACAAGCAGCAGCTCCAACGTGAAGTCATCGACTATGTTGATAGTGTAGAACTCGATGGTTTTGCTGTGTCCAATGTCTGGATAATCCGTCCCTCAGATCCGATGCTCGGCCTTCTTTCCCCACTCTACATTGGTGGAAAGTTCATTGCAGCTAGAATTATGGAAATACGACTGAATGCGCTTGTCGAAACGTTTGAGCGATACGATCTTCAAGCTGCCCTCCATTCTGGCTCAGACGTCAAGCCCTATACAACGTCAGGCGGGTTCTCGACTATCGAACCCGACCGAACCATCGAGTGGGACAACTCCTTTCCTCACGGCTCAAAAGCGGGACAGGACACTCCTAAGGACCATTACAATTGGTGGAAATGGAGAGCATACCTCGATGTTGGCGCACGCGGAGTATTAGACATCCAGGATGCAGCTGACTTCTACGAGCATTTCCGCGATAATTCCGGCACACCAAAGACATTTAATTACGAGAGAGCATACCTTGAGGATGCCGGTGTCCGTAACCGCGTCAACGCACGTCTCAATGACTCACTGCAGGCCGCAAACGAAGCTGTCGCAGCCGGAATGACTGAAACCACTCTATACTCGCCAGCGACCTCCGAGGGCCCCTATCCAGTAACACAAAACTGGCGTAAAACAATCGGCGGCCACACGAATTACACAACAACAAACGTCGAAGTCTCCGGGGACACGGTCACTGCAACAGTCACCGTCTACGCTCGGGACAAGTGGAATTTCGACAGCGGAAAATATGATCCAGATTCGGGAACACCTGACGCAGTCAACGGCCGTTTTGAAGAACTTGGCTGGGCAAAGAGCTTCGACACGAGCGGAAGCTTGACTCAGACATACACGTGGAAAGTAGGCGAACAACCACCAACGCTCCCAACCAATACCACAGAGAGCAAGTACGAACGAAAAGTGAAGGTTGAGAACCTATGAAAACGCGAAAACTGCTATCTATAGAAGATTTAGACCAGCTCTTTCCAGTACACGAGTACTTTCAAGTACTAGATCGGAATGTCACTCTCATCGTGGAGGAAACATTGCCCGGCCCATCTGAGCGACTATTTACAATACTTGCATGCGCAAAGGATGATTGGCGTGACATGCTTTCCGAGCACTGTACGGGCCAATATACTAAGGAGATTCTCCTACCGGATTCTTTTTCCCACCTCAAAAATGAAACCTGGTGCACGGGTCAAGAGCTTCAATCACTTCTTGGAATCAGCCATTATCCGACAGACGTAGCCCTCTGTGGGAACTATGTGTATATCTCGATGTATTTCGGAGCTTGATCGATGAAATCGCTCTTTCGACTGTCCCTTTCCGCGCTCGCCATCGCGGCGCTCGCCACCGCGTGCAACCCATTCGCACACAAGGCGGCTCCTCAGTACCCGAAGGATCCGCGCTTTGCGAAGTTCGTCTTCCAAAGCGATAAGGAGCCGACCATCAAGGACCAGACGGACTCCGTAAACCTACGTTGGCCGAACATGGAGGCGAGTGAGGTACACCTCACCATCGCTTATTCCAGCCAAACAGGCTTCCTTCCCGACCAGGACCCCGAATTCTGGCTGACCGCTGTTGCCACAGTCCCCGACGAGACGATCCAGCTCCTCGCAGAGGGAGAAACCACCGACACACTCCTGCCCGGAATCTATCCTCATCTCTACGAGTATGTACCGCAGGAGTGCAAGTTCACCACGATCGCCCCGGAGTTCGCCGACAAGGCGCTCGCACCGGATAAGGAGAAGATTCCACACGACTTCGGTCCCATGGACATACAAGCGCTAGCCGTGTCCGAAGATTGCCATCTTCTCGTCTTCACCGCCCTCGGCCACTCCTGAGCCCCAGGGACCTCCCACTCGTCCTCTCCACCGCGCCCTGGCCTCGTCATCGAGCGCCCAAAGGATCCCCGAGGATAAACATGAAGCTCCCACTCAAGGCCCTCGTTCCGCTGCTCGCGGTCGCGGCGCTCGCCGCTGCGTGCAACCCATTCATACCCAGGAACACGCCGGCGGCCACGCCGACTCAGTATCCACAGGACCCGCGCTTCGCCGAATTTGTCTACAAGAGCGACGAGACTCCGACGGTCCAAGATCGAACCGACTCCGTCAATGTTCGATGGCCGAACACGAAGGCGAGCGAAGCGCACATCGTCCTCGAGTATTCCCCAGCACTTGCCTTTATCCCCGCACAGGACCCCGAATTCTGGCTGACCGCTGTTGCCACCATCCCCGACGAGACGATCCAGCTCCTCGCCGAGGGAGAAGCCACCAACACACTCCTACCCGGCATCTATCCTCACCTCTACGAGTACGTGCCCCAGGAGTGCGAGTTCACCACGATCGACCCGAAGTTCGCGGACAAGGCGCTCGCACCGGATAAGGAAAAGATCCCACACGATTTCGGCCCCATGGACATACGAGCGCTAGCCATATCCAAGGATTGCAACCTTCTCGTGTTCACCGCACTCGGCAATGCCTATCCCGATTCCTAGAACAGGCTCCCCTCGAACACGCCCGGCCTCGTCATGGAGCGCCCAAAGGATCCACCCAAGGATAAATATGAAGCACCCATTCAAGGCCCTCGTACCGCTGCTCGCGGTCGCGGCTCTCGCCACCGCGTGCAACCCCTTCACACACGGGAATTCCCGCTCGAACGGCTTGCAGGACCCGCGCTTCGCCCCATTTACCTACACGAGCGACCGCAAGGCGAAGGTGCAGACACGCCTCGACTCGTTCAACGAGCGCTGGCCGGGAATGCAAGCAACCGACGGCAACGTGGTCGCCGCTCGCACCCATTCGGGATTCCTCCACGCCCTCGATCAGGATCCCGAATACTGGTTGACCGGAGTCGCCACCGTCCCCACCACGACAATCGACACCCTCATGGAAGGGGCGACCGAGGACGCGAGCGTTCTGCCCGGAATCGATCCACGGCTCCACAAGTACGTGCCCGAGAACTGCCATTTCTCAACGATCAACCCCGATCACGCCAACGCCGTCCTCCCACCCGAGAAAGGCAAGGGGAATCCCGATTTCAGAACCCTGCCCATCAGCGCTATAGCGGTGTCCAAGGACTGCCAGCTGCTCGTCCTCACAGCGATCGGCCACCCCTAATTCCCCGGGCTCTATCCTTCCTTCTTCACTGCGCCCCGGCCTCGTCCATTTTCGAGGCCGGGGCGACCTCTTGCGCGCACACAACCATCGCAAAACTGAAAAACGAAAACTCACCCTGAGCTAAGTCGCGCCCCGAAGGTCCTAAAACGCCCAATGAGAGGCCAATTTTCATTGATTGCGCAGGGTGATTTTTCCGCACGAAAGAGCCAAATAACTGCACCCACCTACCTTGTCTGAACAAAAACGGCCGCTGGGACCTCGGACCCAGTCATAACCTGAGGTGGACAGCACCCACGAGGAAGGATCCCCCAGTGCGCATCGCTCTCTTTTCCACCTGCCTGGCAGACGTCATGTTCCCCCAGGCTGCCCAGGCCACAGTGACCCTGCTTGAACGCCTCGGCCACGAGGTCGTCTTCCCTGAAGACCAGGTCTGCTGCGGCCAGATGCACGCAAATACCGGCTATTTCGAAGACGCCGCGAAGATCACCCGCAACCACGTCAAGACCTTCGAGCCCGTGCTCGACGGCCAGTGGGACGCCATCGTCGTCCCCTCCGGCTCCTGCACCGGTGCAGCGCGCCACGAGCAGAAGGTCGTCGCCGAGCACGTGGGCGACGAGCATCTCGCGAAGCAGTCCCAGCGCATCGCTGAACACACCTACGACCTCACCGAGCTCATCACCGACGTGCTCGGCCTCGAGGACGTGGGCGCATACTTCCCGCACACCGTCACCTACCACCCGACCTGCCACTCGCTGCGCGTGGCAAAGGTCGGCGACCGCCCCTACCGTCTCCTGCGCGCCGTGGAGGGCCTGACCCTCGTCGACCTGCCCGACGCCGAGGTCTGCTGCGGTTTCGGTGGCACCTTCGCCATGAAGAACTCCGAGACCTCCACGTCGATGCTCGCGGACAAGGTCACCAACGTCATGTCCACCCGCGCCGAGGTCCTCGTCATGGGCGACTACTCGTGCCTCATGCACGTCGGCGGCGGCCTCTCCCGCCTCAACTCGGGCATCCGCCCGATGCACCTCGCCGAGATCCTGGCATCCACCAAGGATCAGCCCTTCGAGGGCAACATCTCCTTCGCACCCGAAAGCGCACAGGTGATCTGATATGTCTGAAACGTTCATCGGCATGCCCGGCGTGGTCTCTGACGACGCAAACGCCCAGGCACACACCGGCGGCTGGCGCACCACCGTCTCCATCCCCGAGGACACCCTCCGCTGGGGCCCCACCTTCCCGGAAGGCGCCCACAAGACGCTGGCTAACACCCAGATGCGCCGCAACCTGGGTCACGCCACCCGTACGATCCGCACCAAGCGCGGACAGCGCGTCGCGGAGATGCCGGACTGGGAGGATCTGCGTAACGCCGCCGAGGCCGTCAAGTTCGAGGTCGAGTCCCGTATGCCCGAGCTCCTCGAAGAGTTCGAGCGCAACGTGACCGCCCGCGGCGGCATCGTCCACTGGGCGCGCGACAAGCACGAGGCCAACCGCATCGTCGCGGACATCATCAAGTCCAAGGGCGTTGACGAGGTCGTCAAGGTCAAGTCCATGGCCACCCAGGAGACCAACCTCAACGAGTACCTGAAGGACCAGGGCATCCACGCTCGCGAGACCGACCTCGCCGAGATGATCGTCCAGCTGGCCGACGACATGCCCAGCCACATCGTAGTCCCCGCGATCCACCGCAACCGTTCCGAGGTCCGCGGTATCTTCCTGGATCGATGGAGGACGCGCCCCGCGACCTCTCCGACGACCCGACCGAGCTGACTGCCGCCGCACGCTCCCACCTGCGCAAGAATTCCTGCACGCCAAGGTCGCCGTCTCCGGCACCAACATGGGCATCGCGGAAACCGGCACCGTCTCGATCTTCGAGTCCGAGGGCAATGGCCGTATGTGCCTGACCCTGCCCGACACGCTCATCACCCTGATGGGCATCGAGAAGCTGGTCCCCCGCTTCCAGGACGTGGAAATCTTCTCCCAGCTCCTGCCTCGTTCCGCCACCGGCGAGCGCATGAACCCCTACACCTCCATGTGGACGGGCGTCACCCCCGGCGACGGCCCCCAGGAATTCCACCTGATCCTCATGGACAACGGCCGCACCAAGGTTCTCGCCGACCCGATCGGCCGCCAGGCCCTCGCCTGTATCCGCTGCGGCTCGTGCATGAACATCTGCCCGGTGTACCAGCACACTTCCGGCCACGCCTACGGCTCCGTCTACCCGGGCCCCATCGGCGCGATCCTGACCCCGCAGCTCACCCAGGGCCTTGACGAGCACGATCCTGTGCACACCCTGCCCTTGCGTCCTCCCTGTGTGGCGCCTGCGGCGAGGTCTGCCCGTCAAGATCGACATCCCGACGATCCTCATCACATGCGTGCGCGCACGGTCGACGTCAAGCGCAACCTCGTGCCGGACGTGTGGGACCTCGCGATGGGCGTGACCACCCCGGTCATGTCGAACGCAAAGCTCTGGAAGGCCGCGAACGTGCCGACCAAGGCGACGCGCCTCTTCGCGAAGAAGGGCGCGATTGGTGCACTGCCCTTCCCGGCCTCGCTGTGGACCCGCGCGCGCGCCTCGCCGG
>CAKMQM010000145.1:0-3602 GCA_927911615.1 uncultured Xylanimonas sp. | reverse complement strand
CGGACACCAGTCCATCGGGGTGTAGCGCAGCTTGGTAGCGCATCTGCTTTGGGAGCAGAGGTCGCAGGTTCAAATCCTGTCACCCCGACCAACCGCGGCCATAGCGCCGCGGTTTTTTCATACGAACCCGGGGGAGTCCATGCCGTCCTATCGCACCATCATGACGGTCACGACGCTGGCACCCGGCCGCGCCCCCGAAGAAGTCGAGGCCGCCGCGCGATCCGTCACCCGGCTCGAATCCTGGGACATCGCCATCGCCTCCGGCCAGCCCCGCGTCACCGCGCGCTTCACCGCCGTTGATGACGCCGAGGCCCGCGCGACCCATCGCCAGATTCTGTCCTCCGTGCGTGAGATCGCCGAAGTGCCGCGCGCCCGCCTGGCCGCCGTCGTGCGAGGGCGTTCCCACTACCTCGCCCCCTGAGTGCACCCGGCACCGCACCCTGCCCCGGCCTCGTGAATTGGGGAGAAGAGGGGTGCGTGCCCGTGTGGTGTTGCGCACTCCAAGCGGCCAAAGAGGGGTGGATATGCCCACTTACCGCCCGCGAATGAGGACATTAACGGGGCCGTGGCGTACACTAAGCGAGTTGTTATGCGCCCGAAATGGGCGTTCCCCCGATTTGTAGACTACGGAGCGTACGCACGTGAAGAGCACCGTTGAAACCCTCGAGCCCACCAAGGTTCGCCTGACCGTCGAGGTTCCCTTCGAGGAACTGAAGTCCGAAATGGACAAGGCGTACAAGGAGATCGCCGGACAGGTCAACATCCCCGGCTTCCGTAAGGGCCACGTGCCTCCGCGCATCATCGACCAGCGCTTCGGCCGCGCCGCCGTCATCGAGCAGGTCGTCAACCAGGTCCTGCCCGGCCACTACTCCGACGCCGTCAACGAGAACGACCTGCGCCCCATGGCTCAGCCCACCGTCGACGTCACCGAGATCCCCAACGTGACCGGCGCCCAGGGTGGCCAGCTCGTCTTCACCGCCGAGGTTGACGTCGTCCCCGCCTTCGAGCTGCCCGAGATCGACGAGAAGCTCGTCGTCGAGGTCGAGCCCACCGAGGTCACCGAAGAGGACGTCGAGAAGGAACTCGAGGACCTGCGCGGCCGCTTCGCCACCCTCAAGACCATCAACCGCAAGGCCAAGACCGGCGACTTCGCGACCATCGACCTGGTCGCCACCATCGACGGCAAGCAGGTTGACTCCGCCTCCGACGTCTCCTACGAGATCGGCTCCGGCTCCATGCTCGACGGCCAGGACACCGCCCTGCGCGGCACCAAGGCCGGCGAAGAGGTCACCTTCACCTCCAAGCTGAAGGGTGGCGAGCACGAGGGCGAAGAGGCCGAGGTGACCATCACCATCAAGGCCATGAAGACCCGCGAGCTGCCCAAGGCTGACGACGACTTCGCTCAGATGGTCTCCGAGTTCGACACCATCGACGAGCTCAAGGAAGACCTGAAGAAGCAGGCCGCCCAGTCCAAGGAGTCCCAGCAGGCTCTCGCCGCGCGCGACGCCCTCATCGACCTCCTCCTGGACAAGGTCGAGATCGTCCTGCCCGAGTCCGCGGTCGACCACCAGGTCGAGCACCGCGTCGGCGAGGACGCCAAGCCCAAGGCCAAGAAGGAAGCCCGCGAGGCCGTCGAGAAGGAAATCCGCACCGAGCTGCTCTCCGAGGCCCTGGCCAAGAAGTTCGACGTGCAGGTCTCCCAGCAGGAGCTGATCGACTACGCGATCCAGATGTCGCAGAACTTCGGCATCGACATCAACCAGCTGTTCTCCTCCTCCCAGCAGATGGCCAACGTCGTGGCCGACCTGGGTCGCTCCAAGGCCCTCATCGAGGCCCTGAAGGTCGTCACCGTGAAGGACACCAACGGTGCCGACGTTGACCTGAGCAAGTTCTTTGGCACCGATCCCGCCACCGAAGAGGGCGCGGAGATCATCACCGAGGTCGCCGACGAGCAGGAGTGAACCGCGGCGGGTATGCCCGCTGACGAGTGACTAACTCTCAACTGAGGGGGTGGGGCGTCAGCCTCGCCCCTCAGTGCATGTGCCTGGCGCATGTGCTCAGTGCATGTGCTGGGCGCATGTGCCGACAGCGAAACGACGGCCCGGCGCGCGCACGAGCGGGGGCGCAGCGGGTACGGTTGACACCAATGGGGCCGACTGGGCCCGCGAACAGACGAGGAGGTACGCGTGAGCGTGCACAATACCGGGGCTGCCGGCGAAGGCTCGCAGCTGGGACTGGGCGACTCGGTCTACCAGCGCCTGCTCAAGGAGCGCATCATTTGGCTGGGCGGCGAGGTTCGCGATGAGAATGCGAACGCGATCTGCGCGCAGCTGCTGCTGCTCGCGGCCGAGGACCCGGACCGCGACATCTACCTGTACATCAACTCGCCTGGCGGCTCGGTGACGGCCGGCATGGCCATCTACGACACGATGCAGTACATCAAGCCGGACGTCGTGACGGTCGGCATGGGCCTGGCCGCGTCGATGGGTCAGTTCCTGCTCACCGCGGGCGCCCCCGGCAAGCGCTACATCACGCCCCACACTCGCGTTCTGCTGCACCAGCCCCTGGGTGGCGCGGGCGGCTCCGCGACGGAGATCCGCATTAACGCGGACCTGATCCTGGGTATGAAGAAGGAACTCGCGGCGATCACCGCGTCTCGTACGGGTAAGACTGTCGAGCAGGTGGAGGCCGACGGCGACCGTGACCACTGGTTCACCGCGCAGGAAGCCCTCGAGTACGGCTTCGTCGACCGCGTGATCGACAGCCCGCAGGAGATCGGAACGCGAGGAGAGAACTGATGAGCACCCAGCCCTACTTCGAGGCGATCGCCCGCCAGATGCCCCAGGCCCGCTACGTGCTGCCCGACTTCGAGGAGCGTACGGCCTACGGTTTCCGCCGCCAGAACCCCTACACGAAGCTGTTCGAGGACCGCATCGTGTTCCTGGGCGTGCAGGTGGATGACGCCAGTGCGGATGACGTGATGGCGCAGCTGCTGGTCCTGGAGTCCCAGGATCCCGATTCGCTGATCACCATGTACATCAACTCGCCCGGCGGCTCCTTCACGGCGCTGACCGCCATCTACGACACGATGCAGTACATCAAGCCGCAGATCCAGACGGTGTGCCTGGGCCAGGCGCCTCGGCTGCCGCCGTGCTGCTGGCCGCAGGCTCGCCCGGCAAGCGTCTGGCGCTGCCCAACGCCCGCGTCCTCATTCACCAGCCGGCGATGGAGGGCATGCAGGGGCAGGCCTCGGACATCCAGATCGTCGCTGACGAGATCGACCGCATGCGCGTGTGGCTCGAGGACACCATCTCGAAGCACTCGGGCCAAAGCCGGTGGAGCAGGTGCGCCGCGACATCGAGCGCGACAAGATCCTCACCGCCCCGCAGGCCGCCGAGTATGGCCTGATCGACCAGGTGCTGGAGTCCCGCAAGGCTCTGTGACACTTCGTCCTCGACGAGGCCGTGGATCCCCGCTGACGTGTGCGGTGGGTGCCACGGCCTCGTTGTTGTGTGACCGGTCAGACGGTTATCGCGTTGACAGTTGTCGGCTGAGGGTGAACTTTTCATAACAATAGGCGTGGCTACGCGGAAAACTGGCCC
>CAKMQM010000144.1:0-5285 GCA_927911615.1 uncultured Xylanimonas sp. | reverse complement strand
TCCCGGCCGCCGAGGTCGCCCAGTGGCGGCGGCGGACCCGGCACCCAGGCGATTGTCGATAAGGCGAGCGACTCGAAGGAAGCCGGCAAGCGCGTCGTCGCCACCGGGTACACGGAGCCCTTCAGGCGTGGAGTCTTCACGACGCCCGAGGGGGCGACGGACCCCGGGTCGAACCGAGGCATCGAATCCTCGCTGGGGGACCTGGTGGCCGACTCCCTGCGCGAAACGATCCTCACGCCGGATGGCAAGAGCGTCGACATCGGCATGATCAACGCGGGCGGCCTGCGAGCCGACCTCGTGCCGAACGAGGATGGCACGATCACCTACGCGCAGACCTACGAGGTCGAGCCCTTCTCCAACGAGCTGGGGTACGTGACCCTCAAGGGATCGGACGTCAAGGACGCGCTCGAGCAGCAGTGGAAGACGGACCTGAACTCGCAGAACTCTCGGCCCATGCTCAAGCTCGGCCTGTCCTCGAACGTGCGTTACACCTACGATCCGGCGAAGCCCTACGGAGAGCGCATCACGTCGGTGACGATCAACGGTGAGCCGCTGAAGGCCGACGCGATGTACACGGTCGGATCCGTGACCTTCCTGCTCGCCGGTGGCGACTCCTTCGAGGCGCTCACCCGCGGCGGAGCGGCCACGACGAACGGCAACCTGGACCGCGATTCCTTCAACGCCTACCTGGGCGCGCACTCGGGTGCGGCGGCCCGCTCGATCCAGGCCACGGGCGGCCTGACGCCGCGTGAGGCCAAGTCCTCCATCGGTCTGACCCTGCCCAGCGAGGCGGTGGCCGATGGCTCGACGGTGACGATCCCGCTGCGTGGCCTGTCCTTCTCCGAGGGGCCCTCCATCACCTCGAAGGTGCGCGTCAGCGCCGGGGGAGCGCAGGCCGTGGCCGAGGTCGACAACTCTCTCGTGGATGCGCACGCCTCCGACGCCGCCTCGGTGATTACGACGGATGGCGCGGGACAGGCGAGCGTGGACGTGACGGTCGTTGGTGCCTGCGAGGGCAAGGCAGCCGGCGAGGTCGTGAACGTCCCCGTCACGGTCGCCACCGATTTCGCGACGGTCGTCGAGGCCGGGGACGGCCTGACGATCCCCGTGACCTGCGCGGGAACGGCGGCGCCCGACCCGAGTCCGTCGGCCGACGCGGCGGGTGACACTCAATCCGGCAACCAGGCGGCAGCTCAGACTCCCCGTAAGAACACGAAGGCACCCAAGAGTTCCCTGGCCCGCACGGGCGCGGACTTCGGTGGCCTGGCCGGGGCGATGTTTGTCGGAGCGATCGGCGTTGCCGGGGTGTTCGCTCGGCGCCGCTTCAATCGTTACCAAAGCGAAAACAAGTAGCCCTTGACAGGGTGGGGGCGGCGCGGGAGACTCGGATCAGACGTAAAAGTCGATCATGACAAATGTTCGCGCAGCGGCTGCGTGGACATGATCCGCGGCCCGCGCCGCCACCGGTTCAGGGAAGAATCCACATCAACGGAGGAAAACACTCATGAAGCACCTCACGAAGCTCCTCGCCGCGGCGGGAGTTGCAACGCTCGCCTTGGCCGGCTGTGGCGGCGGCGGAGGAACCGCCACCAGCCAGTCCGGTGGGGCGAAGGACGCCACCTCGTTCAAGGCCTGCGCGGTCTCTGACGCCGGCGGCTGGGACGACAAGTCCTTTAACGAGTCCGCGTACGACGGCCTCAAGGCCTCCCAGACGAGCCTTGGAATCCAGATCAACACGGCCGAGTCCAACTCGGACGCGGACTTCAACCCCAACGTTGAGTCCATGGTCTCCGACGGCTGCAACCTGATCATCGGCGTCGGCTTCAACCTGGAGAAGGCCGTCCACACCTCCGCCGATGAGAACAAGGACGTGCACTACGCCCTCATCGACTCCAGCTTCAACGACGGCAACAACAACACGGTGACGCTGGACAACGCGCGTCCGCTGCTGTTTAACACCGCTGAGGCCGCCTACCTGGCAGGCTACGTGGCCGCGGGCATGACCAAGACCGGCAAGGTCGCCACCTTCGGCGGTATCCAGATCCCCTCGGTGACGGTGTTCATGGATGGCTTCGCTGACGGCGTTGCGGCCTACAACAAGGCCAAGGGCACGAACGTGCAGCTGCTCGGTTGGGACAAGGCTTCGCAGAACGGCTCCTTCACGCAGTCCTTCGACGATCAGACGCTGGGCAAGGAGCAGGCCCAGCAATTCATCTCCCAGGGTGCGGACATCATCATGCCCGTCGCTGGCCCGGTCGGCCTGGGCGCTGCGGCTGCAGCCAAGGCGGATGGCAACACCTGGATCATCGGCGTTGACTCCGACTGGTACGAGGCCAACCCCGACTATTCCTCGATCGTGCTGACCTCGGTCATGAAGGAGATCGGCGCCTCTGTCGAGCAGGCGATCCAGGACTCGGTGAACGGCAAGTTCAGCTCGACCCCGTACGTGGGCACGCTGGCCAACGGCGGCGTCTCGATTGCCCCGTTCCACGACTTCGACGACAAGGTGTCTGCTGAGCTCAAGGCGGACCTGACCAAGCTGACGGACGACATCAAGTCCGGCAAGCTCGTCATCGAATCGCAGAACGCCCCGAAGTGATGCGATGCGTGTGGGGCTGGTGGCGGTGACGCTGCCAGCCCCACACGGGCATCGGGGCGGGGCGCCCACCTGCTGGGGAAGGTCGAAGGTATGAAATTAGAGTTGCGGGGGATCACGAAGAGGTTTGGTCCCCTCATCGCCAATGACTCGATCGATTTAACGATCGAGGAAGGGCATATTCACGCCCTGCTGGGAGAGAATGGCGCGGGCAAGTCCACGCTGATGAACGTCCTGTACGGCATGCACGCCCCCCGATGAGGGTGAGATCCTCATCGACGGCAAGCCCGTCACGTTCAAGGGCCCCGGCGACGCGTCGCGGCGGGCATCGGCATGGTGCACCAGCACTTCATGCTCATCCCCGTCTTTACAGTCGCCGAATCGATCGCGCTGGGCTTCGAGCCGACCGGCCCTGCCGGAATCATCAGTCGCGAGCGTGCCCGACAGACGGTGCGCGAGGTCTCGGCGCGTTTCGGCTTCGACCTGGACCCCGACGCCCTCATTGAGGATCTGCCGGTGGGCGCCCAACAGCGGGTGGAGATCGTCAAAGCCCTGTCCCGCCAGGCGAAGGTCCTCATCCTCGACGAACCGACGGCGGTGCTCACCCCGCAGGAAACGGACGAGCTGATGACGATCATGCGTCAGCTCGCCGATGCGGGGACCTCGATCGTGTTTATCACTCACAAGCTGCGCGAGGTGCGTGCGGTGGCCGACGAGATCACGGTCATTCGCCGCGGTCGGGTCGTGGGGCACGCGTCCCCGAGCGATTCCGAGGCCTCGTTGGCCACGCAGATGGTCGGGCGCGAGGTGCTCATGCGCGTGGAGAAGGATCCCGCGCGTCCCGCTGGCGGCGGCCTGGCCTTCGAGGACGTGTCCCTGCTGGGCGCGGGTGGAGTGCCGCTGCTTGACCACGTATCTTTCGACGTTCCCCGCGGCGAGATCCTCGCGGTCGCAGGCGTGCAGGGCAACGGGCAGACGGAGCTTGCCGAGGTGATCCTCGGCCTGCGTACCCCCGACAGCGGCGCGATCCGACTCGAGGACGCGGACATTACCCGCGCGAGGCCGCGCGAGTCTCTGGAAGCCGGAGTTGGATTCATTCCCGAGGATCGTTCGACGGACGGCATCATCGCCTCGTTTTCGATCGCGGACAACCTGGTGCTCGACCAGTTCCGCTCCTCCTCCTTCTCGGCCGCGGGCTCCCTCAAGCGCGGCGCGATCGCACGCAACGCCCGCGACAAGGAAAAGGAATACGACATTCGCCTGACGTCGATCGAGGACCCGGTCTCCTCCCTGTCGGGCGGCAATCAGCAGAAGGTGGTCGTGGCCCGTGAGATGTCGCGTGACCTGACGCTGCTGGTCGCCAATCAGCCGACGCGAGGCGTCGACGTCGGCTCGATCGAGTTCATTCACCGCAGGATCGTGGACGTTCGGGACCAGGGCTGCGCGGTGCTGCTCATCTCCTCGGAGCTCGACGAGGTCGTCTCGCTGGCTGACCGCATCGCCGTCATGTACCGCGGCCGCATCGTTGGCATCGTCCCGGCGGACACGGGCCGTGACGTCCTCGGCCTCATGATGGCCGGCGTCCCCCTGGACGAGGCCGTGGAGGCTTCCTCGGGATCCGCTGGGGACGCCGGGGCACCTCGAAAGGAGGAGCAATGAGTGCACGGACGAGTAGCGGGCCGGGCATCGCGACCCGGGTCTTTGGCTCCCAGTGGTTCGTGTCGGTGCTGGCGGTCCTCATCGCCTTCGCGATTGGAGCGATCCTCATCGCGCTGTCGGGGGCATCCGTGGTGGATGCCTACTATGCGATGTTCCGCGGCTCCATCGTGGATCCGAACGCGGCGAACGCCGTTCGCATGATCAAGCCGCTGACGGACTCTCTCTTCTATTCGATCCCGCTGATCATCTCGGGCCTGGGTCTAGCGCTCGGCTTCCGTGCCGGCCTGTTCAACATTGGCGGCAAGGGCCAGATCATCGTTGGAGCGCTCGCTGCCGTGTGGGTGGGCTTCGCGGTGAGCCTGCCGCCGGTTGTGCACACGCTGGTGGCCCTCCTCGTCGCGGTGATTGCGGGCGGCCTCTACGGCGGCATCGCGGGCGTGCTGAAGGCGAAGACGGGCGCGAACGAGGTGATCGTGACGATCATGCTCAACGCGATTGCGACGCTGGGCTTGGGATACACGCTCGCGCAGAAGGCATGGCAGGTGCCCGGAACGAATCAGCCGGTGACTCCCAAGGTCGCGGACAGTGCGGCGTTCGCGCGGCTTCTGCCCGCCCCCTTCAAGCTGCACGTCGGTTTCCTGGTTGCCCTGGTCGCCCTCGTCGCCTTCTGGTGGCTGATCGAGCGATCCACGCTGGGATTCCAGATCCGCGCGGTCGGTGCCAACGCGGCCGCCGCCCGCACGGCCGGTATTTCGGTCGAGCGCATCACGGCGATCACGATGGTTCTCTCGGGTGCGTTCCTCGGCCTGGCCGGGGCGAACGAGGCATTGGGGACCATCGGGTACGTCTCGCGTGACGTGGCCGGTTCGATTGGCTTCGATGCGATCACGGTGCACTCCTGGGCCGTAATAAGACGTGGGGAACTTTCGGTGCGGGGCTCCTCTTCGGCGCCTCAAGGCGGGCGGTTGACGCGATCAGGCCAAGGGCGTGCCGATCGAGCATGATCCTGCATCCTGCGTCGGTACATCGT
>CAKMQM010000143.1:0-3094 GCA_927911615.1 uncultured Xylanimonas sp. | reverse complement strand
TCGGGTGTCGACCTGCACGTGAACCCGGGGCGAGACCCTCGGCATCGTGGGCGAAGTCCGCTCCGGCAAGACCATGACGGCTCTGTCCCTCATGGGCCTCCTGCCCCAGGGCGGCAAGGTCTCCTCCGGCTCGATCATCCTCGACGGCCAGGACCTCACCCAGCTGCCCCTGAAGGACAAGCGAAAGCTACGCGGCACCAAGGTCGGCATGATCTTCCAGGATCCGCTCACATCCCTGAACCCGACCATGAAGATCGGCCTTCAGGTGTGCGAGCCACTGCGCGTGCACGAGAAGCTCTCGAAGAGGGAAGCCCTCGCGCGCGCCGTCGAGATCCTCAAGCGCGTCGGCATGCCTCGCCCCGAGGTGGTCATCAACAACTACCCGCACCAGCTCTCGGGCGGCATGCGCCAGCGCGTCATGATCGCCATGGCCCTCGTGTGCAAGCCGCGTATTCTCATCGCGGACGAGCCGACGACGGCCCTGGATGTCACGACGCAGATGCAGATCCTCGACCTCATCGACGAGCTGCGCGACGAGTACAAGATGGGCGTCATCCTCATCACCCACGACCTGGGTGTCGTGGCCGGCCACACCGACCGTGTCGCCGTCATGTACGCCGGCCGTATCGTCGAAACCGCGCCGACGAAGACGCTGTTCACCGAGCCGAAGCACCGCTACACGAGCTCGCTGATGGCGGCTCTGCCCGAGCGCGCCCTCGCAGCAGGCACCAAGCTCTTCTCAATCCCCGGCGCTCCCCCGTCGCTGACCAACCTGCCGAAGGGATGCCGCTTCGCGGCCCGCTGCCTGTGGGCCACCGACGAGTGCCTCGCCGACTACCCGGACCTCAGCGGAGACGACTCCCACACCTTCTCCTGCTTCCATCCGGTGCAGGAAGGCGACGAGTCCCCCGCGATCCTCCAGGCCAAGCTGGATTCCGGCAAGGCCGAGGACGCGGTCGAGGGCGCCCCGCAGATCTCCCACGAGGTACTGCTCGACGTCAAGGAGGCCTCGCGCGAGTACGAGTCGGCAGGCTCCGGCTTCTTCAAGCGCAACAAGGGCGTTGTCTCCGCCGTCGACCGGGTGTCCATCTCGGTCAAGAAGGGCGAGACCTACGGCCTCGTTGGCGAGTCCGGCTGCGGCAAGTCCACCGTGGGTCGCCTTATCGCCGGCCTCGAGCGCCCGTCGGGCGGTGCCATCGAACTCGACGGACGCGACCTGGCCACGCTCAAGGGACGCGACGCTGTGCGCATCCACCGAGACGTGCAGATGATGTTCCAGGACTCCTACGCGGCAATGGACCCACGCATGCGCATCGACCAGATCCTGGCCGAGCCCATGAGCATCCAGAAGACCGGTAACGCTCGCCAGATCGCCGGGCGCATCATGGAGATCCTCGAGCAGGTCGGCCTGACCGAAGAGGTCCTGGACCGCTACCCGCACGAGTTCTCGGGCGGTCAGCTCCAACGCCTCGGCTTCGCCCGTTCGCTGACCCTGGCTCCCGACCTGATCGTGGCGGACGAGCCCGTCTCGGCACTTGACGTCTCCGTCCAGGCGCAGGTCCTCAACCTCATGAAGGACCTGCAGCAGGAGCTGGGCCTGTCCTACCTGTTCATCAGCCACGACCTGGCGGTCGTTCAGTACATGGCCGATCGCATCGGCGTCATGTACCTGGGCCGCATCGTCGAGGAGGGCCCCGCGCACGAGGTCGTCAAGAACCCGAAGCACCCCTACACGAAGGCGCTCATCGACTCGATCCCCGTGCCGGACCCCGAGTTCAAGCACGACGAGAGTGCCATCAAGCTCACCGGCGAGCCGCCGAGCGCCGTCAACCCGCCCGAGGGTTGCCGCTTCCGCCCGCGCTGCCCGTTCGCTGGCGAGGAGTGCAAGGTGCAGCCCATGCTCACGGATGAGACGCACCGCGTGGCGTGCCACCACCCGCTCCTGACGCTGAGCGTCAAGGAAGAGGTGAACGCCTAACACACACGTTCATGCGAACTCCATGCGTTGCCCCCGGCCCGCTGATGCGAGCCGGGGGCAACGTTATGTGCGACAGCTAGGTCGACGGGCCGCTATGCGCGTCTGAAGGGCGCAGGGCTGCGTCGCCCTCCTGATGACCGTCGTGGCTCCATCCCAGGCATCGTCGAGGGCGGTGTCGTTGGGCTGGTGTACTCGCGCCGCTGCGCCTCAAACAGGACGCGCCCCATCGGGAGCATTCCACCTGATCGGGCACATTCAACCCGTTAGGGAAGATTCCACCCGATCAGAAGGGGTTGAATCTTCCCGATCGGGTGTAACACCTCATCGGGCACAAACCTCGTCGCGGAGCTGACCGCCCGCGACCTCCCCCGTCATTGCTGGCGACGCCCTACCGACGTTTATCGGCATCCCGCCAGGCAGCCCTAGACCAGTGAGGGAGCATGACACCAGGGGTAATGGCGGGGTTTTGCGCCATGCGAACCCCTCTGGCGGTGTGTCGTCGGCGTGTCGGGGCCTTGGATGGCGCAAATCCCCCCGTTGGGTCGCGGTGAGGTCTCGGTTCAGGGTGGTGAGGCGCTCACTTCGCAGACCACCTCGATGAAAATGTCGACAACGGGCGGTTGCAGCTGAGGCGTTCTGCATGTTGGGCACAACGGTGCCCGGCCTGGCATGTAGCTCGCACACGAACCGCTGAATATGCGCGTTAACCCGCTAATTGGTGCGTTAACCTCTAATGTGAGCGCGGGCGGGGCTGCCCAGGCTCGCATTAGGGTGCCCACGTGCGCATTAGCGGGCCCACGTGCGCATTAGCGGGGCGAGGAGCGCAGGCAGCTAGCTGCGATACGCCCCTGAACCTGAGCGCCCATACAGGCAACGCATTCGATCACACATTCGCCCACACATCAGGCGCGTAGGAGCATTCATAGCCCCACGATGAAACAACCACCGTCAATGTTCATTGTCGACCACCAGCAAGCCAAAAAACTCACCACGAAACCAACACGTTTTGTCCTTTAACCCACGCGTACGAGGCCTGCGCACACCATTGGTACCATCCGGCCGTAGAGACGCGTGTGGGGCACGACCACGCGGTCGTGCCCCACAGGCTATTCGCTA
>CAKMQM010000142.1:0-3244 GCA_927911615.1 uncultured Xylanimonas sp. | reverse complement strand
CTGCGGGCTGAGAGCCTCGAGCTTCGCAACGAGCTCGGCCGCCCGATCCCGCTCGGTCTCGAGAGTCGGAGTGGGGGCGCCGGCTACCTCGTTGAGCTGGGCGATCCGGCGCACGAGATCCTGGTGGCGCGCCTGCGCATCGCGCAGCGCGGCCTCCGCACGGTCTCGCGCCTGGTCCAGCTCGGCGACCTGCTCGCGCGTGATCTCTCCATCCGCGGCCGGTGCCGGATTGGGGTGAGCGGTGGAGCCACACACGGGACACGGCATGTCCTCTTCGAGTTCGCGTGCGAGGGCCGATGCGCTCTGCGCGATCCACAGGTCGTGGCCGTCCGCCGCCGCGGCATTCGAAAGCTTTGCGGTGACCGTGGCCTCCCGCAGCTCGTCCGATGCTCCGAGGAGAGCCGAGCGCAGCAGGTCTGCCTGCATGGAGGCATCCAGGCGTTCGTTGATGGCACGCAGCGCGGACGCGGCCTCGGGCAGCGTGTCGGCATCCGCTCGCATGAGACGCAGGACCTCGGAGGCCTGCTCGATGCGCAGGGCAACGCCTCGCGCTCGGCCTCGATCGACGCGATGCGCGCCAATGCCTGCTCGCGCTGGGAGCGCAGCGAGTCGATCTGGGCGCGTGCTTCGGGCAGCGAGCGCTCGACGGCCAGGGCATCCTCGAGAGAACCGCGCGTGCGCGTCGCCTCGTCGCGCAGATCCTGCGCCCGCTCGCCGAGAGCGGCCACCGCCTCGGGGGTCAAGGACGCGGAATGGATGGAATCCTCGTCTCCGAGGGCGGGAGACAGGGCTGCGACCTGGTCTCCCGCAGCCTCCAGACGAGCGCGCGCCGAGGCCTCGGCCGCGTCGAGGGGAGCCACGGCCAGCGCCCGGTGGGCCTGCCCCGCGAGCTCACGGTCGGATGCGATTGCTTCCTCCGATGCGGTCAACTCAGCGAGCGTCGCGCTCACGCGTGCGTACTCCGCCTGAGCCTCAGCCAGGGCACGCCCCTCGGACAGGGCACGGGAAGCCTCCCGAGCGGTTGCCGTGGCCGCCTCGGCAACGCGCAGGGTTTGCGCGTGCGCCTCGCGTGCGCGCTTGCATGCGTCCTCGGCCCAGCGCGTCACGGCGCTGGAATCCTCCGCACCCGCATCCAGCTGATCGGCCTCCTCGACCTCGGCTGAGCGCTCCCGCGCGCCGGGTGCATCCGTGTGCGTGTCCTCGCTCAGGGCCTCATTCAGCGCCCGAATGCGCTCGAAAGCGCCGATGGCAGCCACACGCCGCTCTTCGATGCCGCGCTTCGACGAGGCGGCCGCATCGACGAGAGCCTTCGTGAAGTCCACGTAGATCTGCGTGTCGAAAATGTCGCGCAGGATCTGCTCGCGAGCATCCGACGTGGCGTTGAGGAACTGGGAGAACTTTCCCTGCGGGAGCACGATCGTCTGCAGGAACTGGTCCTTATCCAGGCCCACGATGCGCGGAATCTCAAAGCCCACGTCGCGCGGACCCGACGCGATCGGCTCGACCGTGCGCCACCCGTCTGGCGCGTCCGGATCCTCCACGACCCGCGTCAGCGTCGACTTCGAGTTGCGCTGCGACTTCTTGCCCGCTGGCGTGTACGCGGGGGTGCGGGTCACCCGGTAGATGCCCGTCGCCACCTCGAACACCAGGTCTGCCTCCGACGGATCCGAATCCGTGATGTGGTTGGACCGCAGGCGGTCCTTCGACGCATCCTTCGTGCGCGCCACGTCCCCGTACAGGGCGAAGGTGATCGCGTCGATGAGCGTGGACTTGCCCGCGCCCGTCGGTCCGTCCAGCAGGAAGAGCCCCGAGTCCTCGAAGGAGGAAAAGTCAACCGTGTGCTCGCCCGCGAAGGGGCCGATGCCCACAATACGTAGCCACCGAATCTTCACTGCATGTCCTTTCCTCGAAGCTGCGCCCACACGTCCAGGGCCAGCTCGCGCTCCTGAGCGCTTAGCGCCCGCCCGCCCACGGCCTCGTAAAACTCCTCCGTGACCTCGCGCGGATCGCGGGACGCGCGCACGGCCATCGCGGGAGCCAGCGAGGGGGCCTGGGAGGGACGGTGAACGACGACGAGGGCGTGCGGGTAGACCTCTCGGATGCGCGGCACCATGCGCTCGGGGCGCGCGTCGTCCGTGACCGTGATCGACACGTACGAGGCCGTGGTGGCCTCGTCGGGATCCGTGAGCAGCTCATCCATGGTTCCCTCGAGCACCGCGATGCCCCGCAGCGTCGGGATGGGCACCACCTCGATGTCGGTCACCGAGGTGTCGTCCGTGGTCACGAGGGTGATCGACTTGGTGGCCCCGGCCTCGGAGAATGAATACGCGATGGGGGAGCCCGCGTAGCGGATCGGGACGGACTGGCACCCGAGATGTCCTGCGGGCGGTGCAGGTGCCCGGCCGCCACATAGTCCAGGCCGTGGGCCAGGGGCTCCTTACCCCCGAGCGTGTCGAACAGGTCCGCCGATACGGAGGGGACGCCGCCCACCTGGATGTCGCGCTCGGAGTCCGAGGCCTGTGCGCCCGTCACGAAGGCGTGCGGCATCGCGATGGCCGGGCGCTCGTCACCCGCGTCGCGCCGAGCCGAAAGGTCCGCGAGCACCCGGCGCAGGGCAGCCGCCAGGACCGCCTGGTGGGAGCGGGGCAGGGGAGCGGGCAGGTCGTCCTCGCCCCGCACAGGCAGGTCCGACAGGCTTTGACGCACGAGGTCGGGCTCCAGGTAGGGCATCGGGTACACGAGAGCACCCCCGGCCTCGACCGGCGTGCCGATCGCCTCGGGGGCCGTCACCACGTGCAGCGAGGGGGTCAGCATGTCGGCGAACAGCCCCAGGCGCGCGGCCCCATCGTGGTTCCCCGACGTCAGGATGACCGTCGTGATCTCCGTCAGCTCGCGCAGGGCGCGGCGCATCCGCGCGAGCGCATCCACGGGCGGAACCGCGCGGTCGAACACGTCGCCCGAGATGAGCACGGTGTCCACGCCGCGCTCACGCACCAGGGCCACCAACCACTCGATAAACGCGTCAGCGCTGTCTCCCAGGGATGCGCCGTGCAGCGTGCGCCCCAGGTGCCAGTCGGAGGTGTGCAGAATCAACATGTATCCAGTGTGGCAGAGGCCGCCTACATCTGCGTCCGTCACACACGCTTGGAAGGCGGACACCTTATGCATGCGCGCAGGTAGTCGATAGCATGGTGGGCATGACCAAGCCCTTCCTCATGCTGACCTCGCGCGACGACGGCCCCGT
>CAKMQM010000141.1:0-4243 GCA_927911615.1 uncultured Xylanimonas sp. | reverse complement strand
GTCAGGTGCCTATCGTCTAGCGGCCTAGGACGACGCCCTCTCACGGCGTTAACACCGGTTCAAATCCGGTTGGGGGTACCAATAACCTCGTCACCTGAGCGGTGGCGAGGTTTTTTGTTAACCAATCGGTCCGCGTTTTCTCTTGTGCTTTGCAGAAAAGTTTCGGAACCGTTGCAGTGTGTCTAACCTAGGAGCAGCCCCATGGGAGGGGACCGCTTTTGGACGAGGGAGTCTGTCGTGACATACCGACTCAATAGGACATTCCTGCGCCGAACGCTCAGCGTTGGCGCGGCTATCGCGCTGATGGGAGGTGTGCTCCCAGCCGCGTGGGCCGCGCCCGGGACGGAAACGTCAAACGAGGGTAACGATGCGACTGTTGCCGACGCGGGAGCTGCCGGAGCCGCCGCCGACGTGCTGGTGACAATCCCCGGTAACCATAACAAGGCGATGGGATGCGACGCCGACTGGGCGCCCGGCTGCGACAAGGCGGCCCTGACACGCGACGCGACCGGCGTCTACACCGCGACGTTTACGCTGCCCGCCGGTGACTACCAGTACAAGGTCGCTGAGGGCGGCTCGTGGGACACGTCCTTTGGCGCCGGGGGCGCTGCGGGGGGAGCGAACATCTCCTACACCCTGACCGAAACAACGTCGGTCACCTTCTACTACAACCAGGCGACGCACCGCGTGTGGAACACCGCCACCGACCAGATGGTGACGCTGCCGGGCTCCTTCCAGAAAGCGCTGGGCTGCTCGGATAACTGGAAGCCCGAATGCCTGGCGCCTCTCATGGAGCCGGTGGGGGACGGGACCTACACCTACGCCACGACCGCGCTGCCTGAGGGCAACTACGAGCTCAAGGTTGCCATCGGTGGATCCTGGAACGAGAATTACGGGCAAGATGGTGCCGCCGGTGGTGCCAACTACCAGTTTGCGACGAAAGCGAACAAGCTCGTGACCTTCACCTACGATTCCGCGACGCATAAGCTCGACATTGCGGCCTCCGATGCGCCGGTCGCGGGCTCGGGCGAGCAGCGCGCCTACTGGGTGACCTCGAACATCCTCGCCTGGCCGGTCTCTCTGCTGCCGCAGGGCGTGACCCGCGCGCAGGTCCTCGACGGCTCCGCGAAGCTCTCCTACGAGCTGGTGACCGCCCCCGAGGGTGGCGCTGGCCTGGCTGATGGTGCCGTCACGGGCGCTTCGACGAGCACCCTGACCGTCGCGGGCGACCTGCCTGCCGATGTGACGACGGCCCACCCGAATCTCAACGGCTACATCGCCCTGAAGGCTTCCCTCGACGAGGCCGGGGCCCGCGAGGCCCTCACCGGCCAGATCGCGGTCGCCCAGAAGTCGGGGGAGAGCATCAACGCCTTCACCGGCGTGCAGATCGCCCCCGTCCTCGACTCGCTCTACGCAGCGAAGGCCACCCAGGCCTCGTACGGCGTGGGATGGGACGAGGCGGGTAACCCGACGTTCGCGCTGTGGGCGCCGACCGCTAAGAACGTGACCCTGCTGTCGTGGAACACCTCGACCCCGCGCGGCTCCGACGCCGACGTGCAGGGTGACGGCCTGCGTACCGCCGCCGTGCGCGGCGAGGACGGCCGCTGGAGCGTGGACAACGCCGCCGGTGAGATCCACGAGGGGGCCCAGTACCTGTGGGAGGTCAGCGTCTACGTGCCCGAGACGGGCAAGGTCGAGACGAACCTCGTCACCGACCCCTACTCGGTGATCCTGACGGTCGACTCGACGCGCTCCGTCGCCGTCAACATGGACAACCCGTCGATCGCCCCCTCGGTGTGGACGGACTCCAAAGCCCCCGTCATCGAGGACGACGCTCAGCGCTCCATCTACGAGCTGCACGTGCGCGACTTCTCCGCCGCGGATACGTCGGTGCCCGAGGACATGCGCGGCACCTACATGGCCTTCACACAGTTCCAGTCCAACGGCATGCGCCACCTGGCCGAGCTGTCGCGCGCCGGCATGAACACGGTGCACCTGCTGCCCACTTTCGACATCGCGACCATCCCCGAGAAGCGCGCCGACCAGAAGACACCCGCGATCCCCGAGGATGCCGGCCCGGCGTCCGAGGAGCAGCAGGCGGCGGTCACGGCCGTGGCCGACCAGGACGCCTACAACTGGGGCTACGACCCGCTGCACTGGATGGCCCCCGAGGGCTCCTACGCGACCTCGTCCCAGCAGAACGGCGGTGGGCGTGTGCGTGAATTCCGCTCCATGGTGGGTGGTCTGCACTCGATCGGCATGCAGGTCGTCCTCGATCAGGTCTACAACCACACGCCCTCGGCGGGTCAGTCCGCCCACTCGGTGCTTGACCGCGTCTGCCCGGCTACTACCAGCGCCTGAACGCCACCGGCGGTGTCGAGACCTCGACCTGCTGCTCCAACGTCGCGACCGAAAACACGATGAGCGAGCACCTCATGATCGACTCGATGATCCACTGGGCGAAGTACTACCACGTCGACGGCTTCCGCTTCGACCTCATGGGCCACCACCCGGCCGAGGAGATGAAGCGCGCGAAGGCGGCCCTGTCCTCCCTCACCCTGGAGAAGGACGGCGTGGACGGCTCGCGCCTGTACATCTACGGCGAGGGCTGGAACTTCGGCGAGGTCGCGAACAACGCGCTGTTCACCCAGGCCACGCAGGGACAGCTGGACGGCACCGGCATCGGCGCGTTCAATGACCGCCTGCGCGACGCCGTGCACGGTGGCGGCCCCTTCGACGAGGACCACCGCGTGCTGCAGGGCTTCGGCTCGGGCGCGTTCTCGGACCTCAACGGTCTCGATACCCGCTCCGAGGCGGATCGCCGCGCCGACTATCTGCACCGCGTGGACCTCGTGAAGCTGGGCCTGGCGGGCAACCTGAAGGACTACACGCTCACCACCTACGACGGCAAGACCGTGTCGGGCGCGCAGCTGGACTACAACGGCCAGGGTGCCGGGTTCGCCTCCCAGCCCGCGGAGAACGTCAACTACGTGGATGCCCACGACAACGAGACGCTCTTCGACCTGATCACCTACAAGATGCCGGCGGATGCTCCGATGGATCACCGCGTGCGCATGTCGCTGATCAGCCAGGCCTCCGTGGCCCTGTCGCAGTCGCCCTCCTTCTGGGCATCGGGCACGGAGATGCTGCGCTCGAAGTCCCTGGATCGCGACTCGTACAACTCCGGTGATCACTTCAACGCGATCGACTGGTCGATGCGCGACAACGGTTTTGGCCATGGCCTGCCGGTGAAGTCGAAGAACGGCGCGGCCTGGAACCACATGCGCCCGCTGCTGGAGAACCCCGATCTGAAGCCGACCCCGGAGCAGATCGACGCCTCCTCGGAGATCGCGATGGACTTCCTGCGCGTGCGTTCCTCCTCGCGCCTGTTCACGCTGGGCAGCGCGGATCTGGTCCGCTCCAAGGTGACCTTCCCCAACTCGGGTGAGGCTGCCGTGGACGGCACGATCGTCATGCTCATCAACGACGAGGCCGGAGCCGGGAACGACATCGACTCGAAGCTCGACGGCGCTCTCGTCGTCTTCAATGCGAGCGGCGAGTCCGTGACCACCGCGGTCGATGGCCTGGCGGGTCGCGTTTTCAAGCTGCACGAGGCCCAGGCGAACGGCTCGGATGAGACCGTCAAGGGTGCGTCCTTCGATGCGAAGACGGGCTCCGTCACGGTTCCGGCTCGCACGGTTGCCGTCTTCACGCAGGCCACTGGGGATCGCATCGATCCCACCGTCACCCCGGATCCGGAGGCTGCCCAGTGGGTTGCGTCGGCTGACGGTCGCTGGTGGCTGCGCTACGCGGATGGTTCCTACCCGTCCGACGAGCGCGTTGTCCGTGACGGTGTCACGTACTCCTTCGATGCGAATGGTTGGATGAAGACCGGTTGGCAGGTCGAGGATGGCGCGTGGCGCTACTACGCCCCGTCTGGCGCGATGGCGAGTGGCTGGACCGCCGTGGGCGGAACCTGGTACTACCTGGATCCCGACACGGGGGCCATGGCGACCGGCTGGCTGAAGGATGGCGACACCTGGTACTACCTGAATGCCAGTGGTGCGATGGCGAGTGGCTGGGTGAACCTGAGCGGCGCCTGGTTCTACCTGAACGGCAACGGCTCGATGGCCACCGGCTGGGTGAACCTGGGTGGTACCTGGTACTACCTGACGGAATCTGGCCAGATGGCGATCGGATGGGTGAAGGACGGCGGGCAGCTGGTACTTCTGCCACCCGTCGG
>CAKMQM010000140.1:0-10382 GCA_927911615.1 uncultured Xylanimonas sp. | reverse complement strand
CGACACGCGGAAAAGTGTTGATCAGCGAGTGCGTGGTGGAGCAGGAGTGGTTGGATAGTGTCGCGCGCTCGGTCATTGAAAACCTGCAGAATAATGCGGAATTGTCAGACTGAAGCCCCTCGAAATTCGATTACGATTTGGTTACGCGTGAGTGAATTTGGCTCGCGCAGATCACTGTGATGCTCTACGCTTAAGGGGACGCCGAAGAGGGCGATTCTCCGGAACAGTGACCGTTAGCGTTAACGAAGCCGGGGGAGCAAACTCCAGAAACAGAGAAGTTACTGGTACCCAAGGGGTGAGAAGTGACGAACTTACTAGAGCTAAAGGGGATCTCAAAGACGTTCCCCGGTGTGAAGGCGCTGTCCGACGTGGACCTCGACCTTCGACCCGGTGAAGTCTTGGGTCTCTGCGGTGAGAACGGAGCGGGCAAGTCCACGCTCATGAAGGTGCTCACCGGTATCCACAAGTCCGACCCGGGCGGCGAGATCTGGCTGCAGGGAGAGAAGGTCGACATTCAGTCGCCGGAGCACGCGCGTGACCTCGGCCTGTCGATCATCCACCAGGAACTCAACATCGTTCCTGACCTGACCGTCGCCCAGAACCTGTACATCGGTCGACCCGGCACGTCCAAGTTTGGATACGTCGACGACCGCAAGATGGTTCGTGATGCGCGCGAGCTGTTCGAGCGCCTCAACATGGACATCGATCCCACCGCCTACTGCCGTGACCTGCCGGTTGCGCGCCTGCAGATGGTGGAAATTGCGCGCGCGCTGTCCTTCGACTCGAAGATTCTGGTCATGGATGAGCCCACGGCTCCTCTGACCACGACCGAGACGGAGTCCCTGTTTGAGCTGGTGCGCGACTTCGTGTGCCCGACGACCGGCCTGATCTTCATCACACACCGTATGCCCGAGCTCACCGAGCTCACCAACCGCATCTCGGTCCTGCGTGATGGCAAGTACATCGGCACGGTGGACACGGCCTCGACGCCCATGAGCGAGGTCGTGAAGATGATGGTCGGCCGCGAGGTCCCCGCAGACGCGCGTCCCACCACCAAGCCGCTGTCCGACGAGGCCGTCCTGCGCGTCGAGCACCTCTCGACCGTCAAGGCCGTCCACGACGTGTCCTTCGAGGTCAAGAAGGGCGAGATCTTCGGGTTTGCGGGCCTGGTTGGCGCCGGCCGCACCGAGGTCGCACGCGCGTTGTTCGGCGCTGACCCCCACACCTCGGGCGATATCTACGTCCACGGCAAGAAGGTGACGATCAAGGGCGCGAACGACGCCGTGAAGAACGGCATCGGCTACCTGTCCGAGGACCGCAAGCAGTACGGCCTGCTCCTCGACAAGGACATCTCTTTCAACACGGGCATGGCCGCGATGGACCACTTCAGCACCGCGACCGTCGTCGCGACGAAGAAGCTGCGCGAGGTCGCCAAGGACTACGTGGCGAAGCTGCGTACCCGTACCCCCTCCGTGGACGTTGAGCTGCGGAGCCTCTCGGGCGGTAACCAGCAGAAGGTCGTCGTGGCCAAGTGGCTGGAGCGTGACACCGACATCCTGATCTTCGACGAGCCGACGCGCGGCATCGACGTGGGCGCGAAGGATGAGATCTACACGCTGCTCGAGGACCTGGCGAAGCAGGGCAAGGCCATCATCGTGATTTCCTCGGAGCTGCCCGAGGTCCTGCGCCTGGCTAACCGCATCGCCGTCATGGCCCACGGCCGCATCATCGGCACCCTCAACAATGAGGACGCCACCCAAGAAAACATCATGGAACTGGCCACCGTCGGCCAGGAAGAAGCGAACGGAGAAGTCGCGTGAGCACCGTCGTCGACAACAAGGGCCTGGAGGCGCCGTCGCCTTTCAAGACCTTCATGAAGAACAACATGCAGCTGATGCTCGTCACGGTTGCCCTGTTCGTCATCCTGCTGTTCTTCAGCAT
The DNA here is from genome assembly GCA_927911615.1 of uncultured Xylanimonas sp. GTDB lineage: Bacteria > Actinomycetota > Actinomycetes > Actinomycetales > Actinomycetaceae > Pauljensenia. Next base: position 8,441 of record CAKMQM010000140.1, on the reverse strand, counting down.
CGCAGCCAACGGCTTCGCGAAGCCCAACATCTACCTGGACATCGTCCTGCAGTCGGCATACACGGGCGTCATGGCCCTGGGCGCGACCTTTGTTATCGCGACCTCCGGCATTGACCTGTCCGTCGGTACGGGCATGAGCCTCGTGGCCGTTATGGCCGGTATCTTCCTGGCGGGCGACAAGATGAACCTGCCGCTCGGCCTTGGTCTGCTGCTGACGCTGCTGGTCGGCATGGCGATCGGCCTGGTCAACGGCCTGAACGTCTCGATCCTGGGCCTGCCGCCCTTCATCGCAACACTCGCCATGATGATGGTTGCCCGAGGCCTCGCGCTGATCATCTCGGACAAGGCCTCGATCACGATCGCGAACACCGGCTACAAGGCCATCGCGCGTGGCGAGATCATCCCCGGCGTCGCAAACGCCGTCCTGATCTTCGTGGTCCTCACGATCCTGGCGACCTTCCTCATGAACAAGACGCTGCTCGGCCGCTACTCCCTCGCGATCGGCTCCAACGAGGAGGCCACCCGCCTCTCCGGCGTCAACGTCCGCCTGTGGAAGATCATCATCTACGTTGTCGCGGGTGCCTTCATGGCCATCGGTGCCGTCCTCTACTCCTCGCGTGGTGGCCTCGTCCAGCCTGCTGAGGGCGTGGGTATGGAGCTCAACGTCATCGCCGCAGCCGTCATCGGTGGTACCTCCCTCTCGGGTGGCCGCGCCTCGATCCCCGGCGCCCTGGTCGGCGCGATCATCATGGAGACCCTGAAGAAGGGCCTGACGATGATGGGCATCGCCGCCGAATGGCAGTTCGTCGTCACCGGTATCGTCCTGCTGCTGGCCGTCGTCATCGACAACATCCGCCGCGTTCGCGAGAACGCCGCCTGATTCTTACCCATTCAATTCACCCATCGTGGACCGACGTCGGTTCACACACACCAAGGGCGGGAAAGACCCCGCCACCCCACGAAAGGAAAACCAATGCGCCCCATCGGACGTATCTTCGCCGCCGCTGCCGTCGGCTCCATGGCCCTGGGCCTGGCTGCCTGCACGACCTCAACGGACTCCTCCTCCTCGTCCTCCTCCGACGCCAAGCCCTCCGAGGCCTCGGGTGCGAGCAAGGTCGACACCTCCGCCGCCCAGGATTGGGAGAAGGCCGCGGTCAAGGGTGACGGCACCAAGACCATCTACCTCGTCTCCAAGGGCTTCCAGCACCGCTTCTGGCAGGCCGTGAAGGAAGGCGCCGAGCAGGCTGGTGAGGAGCTGGGCTACCAGGTCAAGTTCGTCGGCCCGCAGGACGAGACCAAGGTGACCGAGCAGACCGACCAGCTGAAGTCCGCTCTGGACTCCGGCCCGGCCGCCATCGGCTTCGCCGCCCTCGACTCGAAGGCTGCCGCCGACCTGCTGGATGAGATCAACAAGCAGGGCATCCCGGTCGTCGCTTTCGACTCCGGCGTTGAGTCCGACATCCCCGTCACCACCGTTCAGACGGACAACAAGGCCGCCGCCGCCGAGGCCGCCAAGCACATGATCGAGCTGCTCAAGGGCAAGAAGGGCTCGGTCGGCATGGTCTGCCACGACTCGACCTCCACCACGGGCAAGCAGCGCTGCGAGGGCTTCAAGGAGTACTTCAAGGCCAACGCTCCCGCCGACCTGAAGCTCCTCGACGAGCAGATTGCCGGTGAGGTCACCAAGGCCGCCGACACCTCCAAGGCCATCATCCAGGCCAACGATGACATCGTCGGCATGTACGGCTCCAACGAGGCCGCTGCCTCCGGCATCGTCCAGGGCTCGCAGGAGACTGGCAAGGACGTCACCGTCGTCGGCTTCGACTCCGGCAAGACCCAGATCGACGCCATCAAGGCCGGCTCCGAGGCCGGCGCCGTGACCCAGTCGCCCGTGAAGATCGGCTACTACACGGTGAAGGCCGCTGTCGTCGCCATCAACAAGGGCGAGCTGCCCAAGGTCATCGACTCCGGCTTCGCCTGGTACGACAAGACCAACATCGACAACCCCGAGATCAAGGCGAACCTGTACGAGTGAGCCGATAGCTCCATCGGGCACGAGGCCGGGGCTGGGGAAGTGACAAACTGACCCGGTGGCCCGCCGTGGGTCCCACTCCGCACTAGTGGGGTGGGACCTGCGGACCCGGCACTTTTTTGTTCAAAGGATCCGAGGGGGCGAGCGCCCCCGCGCTCCGACATCGACGTCACCATGAGGGATGAAGGAATAATGACAAACCACCCCCGCATCGGAATCCGCCCCACTATTGACGGCCGCCGCAAGGGCGTTCGTGAGTCGCTCGAAGAGCAGACCATGAACATGGCGAAGTCCGTCGCCGAGCTTTTCACCTCCAACCTGCGCTACCCGGACGGCAGCCCCGTTGAGGTCGTCATCGCTGACACCACGATCGGCCGTGTCCACGAGGCCCAGGCCTGCGCCGCGAAGTTCCGCGCGAACAACGTCGGCCTGACCCTGACGGTCACCCCCTGCTGGTGCTACGGCACCGAGACCACCGACATGGACCCCGCGATGCCGCACGCCATCTGGGGCTTCAACGGCACCGAGCGTCCCGGCGCCGTGTACCTCGCCGCCGCCCTGGCCGGCCACGCCCAGATCGGCATCCCCGCCTTCGGCATCTACGGCGAGCACGTGCAGGACGCTGACGATACCTCCATCCCCGAGGACGTGCGCACCCGCCTCCTCGACTACGCGACCGCTGGCCTGGCCGTCGCGCAGATGAAGGGTGAGGCCTACCTGTCCATGGGCTCCGTCTCCATGGGTATCGCAGGCTCCGTCGTCGACCCCGACTTCTTCGGCTCCTACCTCGGCATGCGCAACGAGTACATCGACATGACCGAGTTCACCCGCCGCATCGAAGAGGGCATCTACGATCCCGAAGAGTACGAGCAGGCCTACCAGTGGATCCGCGAGAACTTCAAGCAGGGCAAGGACTGGAACCCGCCGGAGTGGCAGTACCCCGAGAAGCACGAGGACTGGTGGAAGTTCGTCACCAAGATGACGATCATCGCCCGTGACCTCATGCACGGCAACCCCCGCCTGGCCGAGCTGGGCTTCGAGGAAGAGGCCGGCGGCCACGGCGCCATCGCGGCCGGCTTCCAGGGCCAGCGCCAGTGGACCGACCACTTCCCCAACGGCGACGTTCTGGAGACCATCCTCAACACGAACTTCGACTGGACCGGCATCCGCCAGCCCTCCGTCGTGGCCACCGAGAACGACTCGCTTAACGGTGCCTCGATGCTGTTCGGCTACCTGCTGACCAACACGCCGCAGATCTTCTCCGACGTGCGTACCTACTGGAGCCCCGAGTCCATCGAGAAGGCCACCGGTTGGAAGCCCGAGGGCCGCGCGGCCGCGGGTCTGCTCGACCTGCGTAACTCCGGCTCGACCACGCTGGACGGCGCCGGCAAGGCCGTGCGCGACGGCGAGAACGTTATCAAGCCCTGGTACGAGTTCACCGAGGAGGACCGCGAGGCCACGCTCGAGGCCACGACCTTCCACCCGGCCTCGACCGGCTACTTCCGTGGTGGCGGCTTCTCGACCCACTTCCGCACCTCCGGCGAGATGCCCGTGACGATGTGCCGCATCAACCTGGTGCGCGGCCTCGGACCGGTCATGCAGATCGCCGAGGGCTACACGGTCGAGCTGCCCGACGAGGTCGCCTTCACCATCGAAGAGCGCACCAACATTGAGTGGCCCACCACCTGGTTCGTGCCGAACCTGACGGGTGAGGGCGCCTTCAAGAGCGTCTACGACGTCATGAACGCGTGGGGCGCCAACCACGGTGCGATCTCCTACGGCCACATCGGCGGCCAGCTCATCACGCTGGCGTCGATGCTGCGCATCCCGGTCAACATGCACAACGTCCCCGAGGAGCGCGTGTTCCGCCCCAAGGCGTGGTCGCTGTTCGGCACCGAGTCCCTCGAGGCTGCGGACTTCCGCGCCTGCGAGACCTTCGGTCCGATGTACCGCTGATGCAACCACCGGTCGGGCTCGGGTGTCCTCTCTCCCCGAGCCGGCCGGGCTCGCCCCCACGCGGGGCACCAATACCGGGATCCGGCCCCGGCCTCGCCGATGAGGAAAGCCGCACGAGAACCCAACGACGGGACGCGCCGCGCGAGGGCGTTTTGAGCAGGAGACCTTCAATGACCACCGTACTTGCTGTTGACCTTGGATCCGCATCCGGACGAGTCCTCGCCGGAACGCTGCACGACGGACGCCTCGACGTCACCGACATCCACCGCTTTAAGCACGAGGCCCGCCGCCGCGAAGATGGCACCCTCACGTGGGACGTGGCCACGATGGAGGCCGAGACGATCACCGGCCTGAAGAAGGCCCTCGAACAGTTCCCGGATGCCCGCGCCGTCTCCATTGACACGTGGGGCGTGGACTGGGCTCCCCTCGACGAGAACGGTGAGCTCGTCGGCGACGTCATCGCCTACCGCGACGAACGCACCTCCCGCACCCTTGACGCTTTCCGCGATCGCATCGGCGACCGCGAGTTCTTCGACCTGACCGGCAATCAGCCGGCCACGATCAACACGGCGAACCAGCTCTTCGCCTTCCTGCAGGAAAACCCCGCCGACGCGCAGCGCGTCGCTGCCGCCCTCTTCCTGCCCGACTACTTTGCGTACCGCCTCACCGGCGTCGTCGGCTGGTCGCGTACGATCGCCTCGACCTCCGGCCTGCTCACCCCGGGCGGCGGCGACTTCAATGACGAGGTCTTCAACCGTCTCGGTATCCCGCGCGGCTGGTTCGGTGAACTCTCCGCCGACCGCACCGTCGTCGGCCCCTGCACGGTTCCCGGCCTCGAAACCCTCACCGTCGTGCGCGGCGGCGCCCACGACTCCGCGTGCGCCGTCCACGGCCTGCCCATCGAGGAAGGCAAGCGCGCCTACTTCCTGTCCTGTGGCTCGTGGTCCGTCCTCGGTGCCATTGAGGATAAGCCCCTCATGAGCGACGCCGCCTTCGACCTGGGCATCACGAACGAGGGTCGCACCGACGGGGGAGTGCGCCCGCTCTTCAACATCACCGGCATGTGGATCCTCCAGGAGATCCAGCGCCAGTGGGAGCGCGAGGGCACGCCCACCGATACCGACGAGCTGGTCGCCCAGGCTCGCGAACTGCCCGCAGCCTCCGGCGTTTTCGACCGGACGAGGAAGCATTCGCCACCCCCGGCGACATGCAGCGCAAGATCGACGAGGCCCTGGACGCCCAGGGCGCGGCACGGCCCGACTCCATGGCAGGCTACGTGCGCGTCATCATCGAGTCCTTCGCCCGCCGCTACGCCCGTGCGATCGGCGAGCTGACCGAGGCCACGGGGAAGGCCCCCGACCAGCTCAACCTCGTGGGTGGCGGCGCACGCAACCGCCTCCTGTGCGACCTGACCGCCCAGATCTCGGGAGTGACCGTCGTGCGCGGCCCCATCGAGGCCTCGACCTTCGGTTCCCTCCTCGCCCAGCTTGAAACCATCGGTGCTCTCGCCGAGGAAGATCGCGCCACCGTCATCGCAGCCAGTGCAGCAACCCATGTCCACGTCCCGACCCGCAGCTAAGAAGGTCTCGCTCGCCGACATTGCGCGGCGCGCAGGCGTCTCGACCAACACGGTCTCGCGCGTCGTGCGCGGGGATCCCGAGGTGTCGGAAAAGACGCGCGCGCGCATTGCGAAGCTCGTCGAGGAGCTGGGCTACGTGCCCAACTACGCGGCGCGAGCGCTCGCGGCCAAGCGCACCAACGTCCTGCAGGTCGTCCTGGCTGCCCCCATGTTCCACGGACACGGGCGCGTGCTGCTGTCGATCCTCAACGCCTCGGCGCAGGCCGGATACCACGTGTCCATGTCCTACGCGTACGGGCCGGACGGGCAGCTGCGCAACGATTTCGCTCCCTTCGACGTCGACGGCGTCATCATCCTGGGAGGCCAGGACCCGACGATCGACGTTGCGATTGAATCGGGTAAGCGCTTCCCGACCGTCCTCGTCCTGACGAGTGAAAAGGGCCTCGACGGTATCTCGACCGTCGCCGTCGACAACGTGCGCGGGGCGCGCCTGGCCACCGAGCACCTGCTCGCCCAGGGGCTCACCGACGTCGTTCACATCTCGGGGCCCGCCGGCTGGTCGGACGCACAGATGCGCAGGCTCGGTTACGAGCAGGCGTGTGCGTCCTACGACCTCGAGCCAGTCGTCCTTCAGCCCGACTCGTGGGACTCTCGCGATGGCTACGACGTCATGCGTGCGGCCGGCCGTCTGCCTCAGGGCATCCAGACCGCGAACGATCAGCTGGCCCTCGGCGCCATGCGCTACATCTACGAGCGCGGGGGAGTGGTTCCGCGCGACGTGCGTGTCGTCGGCTTTGACGACATTGACGGCGCGGACTCCTACGCACCTCCGCTCACGACGATCCACCAGCCCTTCGATCGCCTCGGACGCACTGCCGTGCGCCTCGTGCGCTCGCTCATGGGCGGCGGTCCCTCACAGGACATCGTCCTCGACCCCGAGCTGGTCATCCGGGCCAGTTCACACCTGTAAGAAAGGCACGTTCATGCTCTATGGACCTATGACGCACCCGCAGTTCCTGCGCGCGCTCGCGGCCGCCGGCCACGGCTCGAAGATTCTGCTGGCGGATGCGAACTACCCGCACACGACGGGTGTGAACCCGCGTTGCGAACTCATTTCGCTCAACCTTGCCCCGGGTCTCCTGGATGTCAGCCAGGTCCTCGACGTCCTCAAGCGCACGATTCCGATCGAGCGCGCCGAGATCATGACCCCCGCCCCCGACGCCGATCCGGTCGAGATCCCGATCCACGACGAGTTCCGCGCGGCTCTGCCCGGCGTGGAGTTCGGCGAGATTTCCCGCTGGGACTTCTACGACGCCGCGCGCGACGAGAACGTCGGCATCATCGTTGCGACGGGCGAGCAGCGCCTGTACGGCAACCTGCTCCTGACGGTCGGCGTGCGCCAGCCCGGGGAGTAAAACCCGTTTGCCGCCCCAGGGCGTGCCTTGTTGCATCGGTGACGAACGCTTTCGTTTTGTTTTCGTTTCAACTGGATGGCGGGTCCGGGGTAGAGAAGGCAGTTTCATAGCTGGTGGGTGGCTCGAGCGAGCTGCCCACCAGCGCGTTTATCATTGCAATATCTTCGAATAATGAAGCATGGACAGCGTTGTCCTGAACATTTGTGCGCCCCGTCTGCACCTGCGTGAATCTTCTTCTCGTGATGTTGCATACTTTCGTTTTAGTGACTATTCTTTTCTTAACGAAAGAGAAAGCGACAAAGAAGGTCGCTGATTCCATGAAGAGGTGCCCCATGGGACGTGCAGAAGAACGCACGAACTACATCCTGGACCGCCTCGCCCGGGAGGGTGAGGTGAGCGTGGCGCAGCTTGCCTCCGATCTGGGAGTTTCGCCCGTCACCGTGCGCGCATCGCTCAAGTCTCTCGACGAGCAGGGCTACCTCGTGCGCACGCACGGAGGCGCACGCCCCACCACCTTCCGCAACATTCACCTGCGCCAGAATGATCGTGTTGAGATCAAGGAGCGCATTGCTCGCGCCGCGGCCGACATGATCCACGATGACGATCGCATCATGATCGAGGCCGGCACCACCTGCGCCCTCATCGTCAAGTACCTCACCGGCAAGCGCGGAGTCCAGGTGCTCACCAACTCCGTGCTCGTCTTCGCCAACGCCCGCTCCAACCCGAACCTCAACATCACGCTGACGGGTGGGCACTTCCGCGCCGAGTCCGAGTCCCTCGTGGGACCGGTCGCCGAGCGCGCCATCAATGACTTCAACGCACGCGTCGCCTTCCTCGGAACCGACGGGTTCAGCGTTGATCGCGGCCTGACCACCCAGCTCGTAGAAGGTGGCCAGGTTGGCTCCATTATGCGCACCCGCGCACAAGAGACGTGGCTGCTCGCTGACTCCTCCAAGTATGGAGAAGCCGGCTTCGTCAGCTTCATGGGGATCGACGAGGTCACCGGAATCATCACCGACGATGAGATCCCCGAAGAATCCATCAAGGAATTGGCCGAGCGCACAAAGCTGCGCATCGTCTAGGAGGAATTACATGGCCACCATCGTGGTGATGCCCCAGCTGGGCAACTCTGTTGAGTCATGCATCATCGTCGAGTGGATGATCGCAGAAGGCGACACCGTCGCCGTCGACCAGACGCTCGCGTCCATCGAGACCGACAAGTCGACCATGGAGGTGCCCTCGACCGCCGAGGGTACCGTCCTGAAGCTCCTGTGGGAGGAAGGCGACGAGGTCCCCGTGAAGGAGCCGCTCATCATCGTCGGTGAGCCCGGGGAGGACATCTCCGGCCTCGTTCCCGGTGGCGACGCTGCCCCCGCCGAAGCCGCAGCCGCTCCGCCGAGCAGCCGCCGCCCTGAGGCCGCTGCCCCGCCCTTCGCGACCGAGCGCGCCACCGGCGCGT
>CAKMQM010000139.1:0-7053 GCA_927911615.1 uncultured Xylanimonas sp. | reverse complement strand
GGCGACGCGTGTCAGAGGTGGCGTCCGGTGATGCGGCGCAGGGCTTGGGCAGGAGCGCCAGGAGTTGAGGAGCCCCATGGCGAGGGGCAGGGAGACGAGGGCGGCGAGGAGCGCGGATTCGGTGGCGACGGCGATGCACCGACGGCGAGGAAGCCGATGAACCAGGCGAGCTGCATGCGCGCGCAGGCGGTCATGACGGCGCCGTCTTGCCGGGCGGCGTACAGGGCTGCGTGGGACTCGGAGAAGATGACGAGGTCTTCGTTGCCATCCCATTCGCGGTGCCAGCGGCGGGCGGCGATGAGGAGTGCGGCGAGGAGCGCGAGGAGGATGAGCCCTCCTCCGAGGATGAGGGTCAGGGCGAGGCCGGCGAGCTTTTCGAGGATCGTGTCGGGCATGGAGGAGAGTTCGACGATGGCGACGATGGCGCTGACGGAGACGATCAGGAGGATGGTGACAACGTCGATGGCGATGTTGACGCGGCCCTGCGTTCGCTGTCCGGCGCGCACGCGGTTGTAGCGGCGCAGCTGGTCATTCCCCAGGCGGTAGGGCCGGGGCGCAGCATCGAATTGTAAGGGCTGATAGGTCACGCCCTCACAATAGCGCTGTCCCGTGATTATTCGCGCCTTACAAAGCAACTGTGCGATGCCCAGTTGGACACTTTTTCACTGGTCAGGATATGAGCATTTTTCGCCGTCATCACTGAAACTGCGCGGCGACAGGGATCAGCGGGTGAGCGCCATCAGCCCGAAGAGGATGAGTCCCGCCAGCACGATCATGCGAATGAAGTCCATGACGGAGCTCCCCAGGTCCGGGAAGCGCTTGCGCAGGATCCTGAAGGTCAGGCGCACGCCTCGCGGGAGGACGCGATTGAAGAGCGCGATCTGCGCGAACGTCATGAGGTAGCCGCTGAGCGACATGACGGCGTACAGGAGGAAGAAGAGGAGCGCGAGCTCATCCGTCATGACACGCAGGGTTGCGACGTACCCGATTCCGCAGCCGAAGCCCGCGATAATGGCGAAAATCCACGCTTTGTCGAGGGCGAAGGTCACGCGCTTGAGCATCCGCCCGTAGGCCTCGGCGACGGTCGGCTCCATCTCAATGTCGTACGAGGAGCGCCCCGCTCCCTTGAGCGGGTGGGCCAGGGAGTCGTAGGCGAACTTCGCCTCGGCCAGGTCCGGGCGTTCGCGGTGGCACGGCCAAACGCCCACTGAGCGCCGTTGGGTTCCACGGGTGCCCACAGGCGCCCGTATGCCATGAGGAGCTCGACGTCGTTGGGAAGGCCGTCGGTGGCGATCTCGGAGACCGGGCGCGCCTCGTCGTAGCGTCCGAGGTCGACGAGGCAGAGGGTCAGCTCGCGCGCTATCTCGGCGGATTGGGGGTGCAGGCGCATGCCGGCCGAGGCCGTGGCCTCCGCGTCCGCGACGAGGCCTTGGCGGCGCTGGGCGCGGGCGATGAGCGCGAAGGGGTCGGCCATGTCGTCGCCGTAGGCGCGTGCGCGCGTCGCATACTCCTCGCACAGGGGGGTACAGGCCGAGGTGGTCGGCGCAGGCCGCGGCCTGGACGTCGCGACGGTAACAGGCGTCTTCACCCACGACCTCGAGGGATTCGAGGATGGACAGGGCCGCGCGGTAGTCGTGGCGGGCGAGGCCTCGTCAACGTCGGCGAAGGTGGGCGTCGTCATGGCGAACACGATACAGCCCCCACCCCATCCGAGGTGACCTCGTCCACGACACGCAAGCTCCCGCCACTGGCGGTATGGGAAAACCGCTCGCGACCTCAGGCAACATCATTCGTCAGCACTTTTCGGCCAGGTTTCGCTGCAGATTGTTAAACAACCGGAGTACGCTGACCAATAAGTGATGCGCAGCACGCATGTCGCCCGATTGTTCCAACGGAGTGAAGCAATGCCCCCCCCTTCCAGCCACCTCAACGGTTCCCACATCGGCAGGAACCGTAGAATTCGCCGAGTCCTTTTCGTGGGACTTTCCGGTTAAGGTGGACGCGATCCTGTCGCTGAAAGACCAGTGCGACAAACCGATCGCGGCACTCGACGAGGCCATTGGCGACGCGACGGCCGCCCGAGGGATGGTCGAACATCAGAGAGCCAGGCTGGTGGAGACCGTCGTCGAGCACCTGACGAATGTCATCTCCGCGAGCGAGCACGCACTGTCATGCTTCCGCTCGCTACAATCCGCCCTGGAGGACTACGGGGGCACCCTGAAACCCATCAGGACAGAGTTTCGAGCCATTGTCACCGACGCCAGCGGCGCCGGGCTGAAAGTTTCTCGTAACGGAACGAAAGTGACCATCAGTCATCCAGCGAATATCCCGGGCGGCGTTGGCGCCTTCTTTGCGTCGCTGCGCTCACGCTGCGAGATCAATCAGAGGAAGTTCGCCTACGCGGAAACACTGTTCGGCGATGCCCTCGCAGGCATCGACCCCACCGTCTGGGAGTCGACGCTCCTCCCCGTCTTCAATAAATTCGTCGGCACGTATGGATTCCCCACGGGGTTGAATGCGACAGCTCGCTTACCCGGCTGGGCGGACACCATGCGCAATACCCTCGCAGACGGGATCGAGTCGGTCTACTTACAGGCGAAGGGCGCCAAGTACCAGGCACCTGCCGGAATCAAAGACGCGTCCCTCTGGAAGCAGATCACCGAGCGAGGAAACCTCAAGAACTGGAAAGTCCCGGGAGTGGACGCCGTCAAGGGCGGCAGCCGAGCGATCAAGACAGCCGACGTTTTGCGAACGGGCGGTAAGCTCGCAGGCCGTGCCTGCGCAGTCCTGGACGGAGTCGTCAGCGCCTACGACAGCTACCAGTCAGACTCCTACCACCACCCGGAGATGGGACAGGGCGAAAAGATCGCAAGAGCCGGCGTGACGGGCGCCGCCAGCGCTATCACTGGTTACGGCGGCGCTGTTGTCGGGGCTAAAATCGGCGCAGCCATAGGCGCATTCGGAGGCCCCGTCGGCATTCTCGCCGGAGGAATTATCGGCGGAGTCGTCGGAGGGCTCATCGGAAGCAAAATCGGCCAAGGAATAGCAACGGGCATCAATAACGCTACTCATTACGCTATACACGGAGGTGGACAACCTCATGATCTGGGGCATCATCGGCATCCCATTTAGTCTGTCAATTCTTGCTATGTGGTATTGCGAGACTTATACAGATTCGCAATTTGGCCAGAATGCGCGTTTCATTAGCTCGGCAACACGCATGAATGACAAGTACCAATCAATCGGCACCCTTGCAACAGGAAGCGCATTTCTAGTTGGCAGCTTCATTACGATCGGCAATGATGGAAGATTTCCGCAGTTCATCCAACTGACACTCATTGCAATAACCTTGGCAATTTTCATTACCGGTGTTATCTGGTATTTTTTCCCGATACCCGTACCCCGATGGATCGACCCTCGATACCAGTACATGAAGCGCCACGGAATGCTGGACGAGAACGGCGATCCCCTCCCACAGTTCGAGCTTTCGGAGGACGGCGAGGAGTCCGCTGACAACGATCAGGGATGGGGGACACCATGAGTCTGTCGACCTATTGGCTGTTGCCTCCCCGCTGGTCGTCATGCCCGAAGGAGGAGATCTCCTCGATCCTCGACCAGGCATTCGGGAGCGCCGACGACGCGCAAGAGCGAACGCCAGACAGCGATCAGCATCCGGCCGAAGGGGGCGTTATTGCCCTCGCCATCGGCCCCACCGATACCGACTACGATTTCACCCCCACCCTCCTCGTGCTCGCATCCCCCATCCCCGCGAGCACCACACCCGCGCAGGCGCTCGCCGACTCGGCACAGTCCATGTCCGATCAGGTTCCCGGCTTTCGCATGCTGGAGGATTGCGAGTGGCCGGCGCGACCCGAATCGTCACACCTGCGCACGGGGATCTACATTCAGGGCAGCGTTCCCATCACCGCCTGCCAGTGGGCGTGGATTCATTCCGACGGTGGGAATGACTTCCTCCTCACGGCGACTGCGACGATGACGACACCCACTTTCGGCGATCTGAACGATGACGTTCTCGCGATCATCATGAGCCTGGAGGTGCGCAATGCCTGACCGTCCTCACATCATCATTCCGGGTGACGTCACCTCAAGCTTCGCCACCTCCGAGGGACTCACCGGCGACGCGGCACGTCTCGCGGCTCTCATGCGCACGGCTCGCTCGCGATTGGTTATCGCCACCACGTCTCCGGATGCTTCCCAGTGCCGCCAGGCTCTCATCTGGATGCAGCCGGGGCCCTGCGTCGTCGCCCGCACCGCTACCACCCCCCGACGGCGACACTGAGACCCACATTTATCAGATCGATAACGAGGAAATTCCCCACGTCGCGGCGGCGATATCTCCGCTCACGCCTAACCCCGCCGTCTTCGACGGACCTCCCGTGCTACCGACGGCCATCGTGTATGCCGCACAGCAGGGCTTCGTCGAACAGACGGCCCAGCTCCTCGAGAACTACTCCTCCTACGGCCCCTCAGATTCCGCCTTCGCGCAGGCTCTCGTGGCGCAACGCTGGGCATACACGACCTGGATCCGGGAAGAGCGCACGAAGAAGGGCTCCTTTGTTCCGACCTCCACCCTCTCCACCTTCATGACGCCAGCCGCCGCCTACAGGGTCGAGGCTCCTCTTTTCGCGCCCAGCACCGGACCTCACATCCCCATCCACCCCATCTACAACACGCAACTGTGGGCGCTCATCACGTATTTCTTCACCCTGTCACCCGAGAGGAGCCTGGCATGACTTACCGCGTTCTCGAATGGAATTACGAGGAAGTTAATTCGATCATTGCAAAGCTCAGCAACGCCTGCCTGGAACTCACGAATACGCCAGCCCTCAGCACATCCGACACGGGCAGTGAACACGATGCAACTCTGGGCAAACACGTCACGGCACTGAACTCAACACTCAACCACATGGCGTGGATCCTGAACGGCATCTACTTGGGCCTAGCGGCCGCAACAGAGGACTTCAAGTGCACGGACGACGCGGTTGCGGACGTCATGCGTGAGATCCAACGCTACAACGACGAATACAACCACAAGTACACGGCCCCTGTTCCGACGGGGAACACGCAGATCACAGCCGTAACCCCTTCCTCATCAAGCTGACACCGTCCGCGAAACAGGGAACACCAAGGTTTGGTTCAATGTAAGTCCGGCCAACCAGGCACGTCACAACACTGTAGTCAGAGAGGGGAGGACACACCATGATTGCGATAGTAGGAATGATTCTCATCGGCCCTTTTGGCCTGTACTCCTGGTACGCACAGACCTACACGGACTCATCAAGCGCCTCGCTATGGAGACGCATGTCCACCTCTCCGCAGGCGTTGGGTAAGAGCAGCACCCTCTTCAAACCACTCATTAGTCTGCTCTTCACCCTCATGGGAGTAGGAATGCTGCTGGACAAGATAGGCTTTCCTCCGCGCATATTCTTAATTCCAGCCATCCTTGGTTTCCTTTGCCTACCACTCGCACTTATCTGCTTATTCCCATTTCGCGCCCCACGCTTCATCAATATGGAATACCAGTACATGAAGCGCCACGGAATGCTGGACGAGAACGGTGATCCGATCGACTTCGACGAAGAGGGATCCAATCCACCAAGGTGACCTCGTCCACGAAACGCAGGCGATCCCGTGACCGCGACACGCGCGCCCCACGGGTATCCTGGTGGGAGCACGCGAGGCCGCCCCGGCCTCGTCCGTCCGACACTGTACGTAGAGGAGCCCCCATGGCGACCGAGCCCGTGTTCGAGGCCATCAACTGGAACAAGATCCAAGACGACAAGGACCTTGAGGTCTGGGATCGCCTGACGGGCAACTTCTGGCTGCCTGAGAAGATTCCGCTCTCCAATGACCTGCCGAGCTGGAAGACCCTCACCAAGGACGAGCAGCTCATGACGAACCGTGTGTTCACGGGCCTGACCCTGCTGGACACGCTGCAGGGCACGGTCGGCGCGGTGTCGCTGATTCCGGACGCGCGCACCCCGCACGAGGAGGCCGTCTACACGAACATTGCGTTCATGGAGTCGGTGCACGCCAAGTCCTACTCGTCGATCTTCTCCACCCTGCTGTCCACGGAGGAAATCAACGAGTCCTTCCGCTGGTCGAACGAGAACGAGGCCCTGCAGAAGAAGGCCGAGATCGTCAAGTCCTACTACGACGGCAACGACCCGGAGAAGCGCAAGGTCGCCTCGACGATGCTCGAGTCTTTCCTGTTCTACTCGGGCTTCTACGCGCCCATGTACTGGAGCTCGCACGCCAAGCTCACGAACACGGCTGACCTGATCCGCCTCATCATCCGCGACGAGGCCGTCCACGGCTACTACATCGGCTACAAGTACCAGCTGGCCGTGAACGAATCGAGCCAGGAGCGCCAGGATGACCTGCGCGACTACACGTACTCGCTGCTGTACGAGCTCTACGAGAACGAGGAGCAGTACACGGAGGACCTGTACGATCCGCTCGGCCTGACCGAGGACGTCAAGAAGTTCCTGCGTTACAACGCGAACAAGGCGCTCATGAACCTGGGTTACGAGGCCCTGTTCCCGCACGACGCGACCGACGTGAACCCCGCGATCCTGGCGGCCCTGAGCCCCAACGCGGACGAGAACCACGACTTCTTCTCGGGTTCCGGCTCGTCCTACGTGATGGGCGAGGTCGTGGACACCGAGGACGAGGACTGGGACTTCTGATCCTGCAACTCGCGGCCGGGCGCACAGCCCGGCCGCGTTGTTTGTACGCGGCTCCTGTCCCGGGTACCCCCAAAAGTCGCACGTAATTTAACGCGGTCATTTTTGGACATGGCCTACAAACACTGCAATTCCAACGCTTAGATTTCAAAATCTGAAATAAGCGCAGGGGAATTACGTGCGACATTGGTGAGGAACCACGGGGCTGCGACTGAGGGAATCCGGCGGTCTACCGCGCCCACATCGTTATGTCTCGCAGTGTTTCTTACGCGGCCTGTGTCCGCTCTCGGCGCGCAGCCACGCGCACGCGCCGGCGAGGCCGAGCAGGCGGCCCCACCGCGAGCTG
>CAKMQM010000138.1:0-4197 GCA_927911615.1 uncultured Xylanimonas sp. | reverse complement strand
CGATGAAGTACAGGCCCATCGGCGTCCACGCGACGAGCGCGGCCAGAGCGCTGAACGCACAGGGTGGCGGCGCTGGACGCGTCCTCGGCGTGGGCGCGCTGGCCTCCCTGCTGTGCTACGGCTCGCGAGGCGACGCCGCCTTCTACGTCTTCGTGGCCTCCCTCGGCGTCCTCATCCTGGCTGCCCGCCGCCGCCACCTGCCCGAGATCGGCATCGCCTCCGTGCTGAGCGTCATCGGCATCTGGTGCATGCTCGGCTCCGGCCAGTCCGGTCACATCGCCCAGTCCGAGGCCTCGGTGACCCTGCGCGAGCGCATCGAGGTCGCGATCATGAACATTCGCTACCTGCCCGAGTACTTCGCGGGCTTCACCGGTTTGTACTCCGGCCCCGGCTGGCGCGACACTCCTCTGCCGGGCTACACGACGATCCTTGGCCTCCTCGTCCTGGGAGCGGTCCTCTTCTACGGGGCACGCACGATGAGCCTGCGCAAGATCCTGGCCGCCTTCGTCGTCTTCGGCGCGATGGCGGGCATCCCGCTGCTGATCGCGACCCCTCCGACCTTCCCCAACCTCGGCGGATACCACTCGCGCTACGCCCTGCCGCTGCTGGGCACGTGGCTACTCATCTGGCTCTCCTGCGCCGTCAAGAAGTCCTCGCTAACCCGCGGCCAAATCGTCATGTTCGTGTTCTTCCTGAGCGTCGTCGACGCGGTTGCGATGCACACGACGATCGCCCGCTACGTCCGAGGCCTGCTGTCGATCCGCCACATCGGATGGATCGCACCGGGTAACCTGAATGGTGACATCCAGTGGTGGTGGGCCGACATGCCGCTGAGCCCGATGGCCCTGTGGGGCCTAGCCTCCCTGGGATACGCACTTGCCCTGGCGAGCGCCATCTACCTGCTGCGTAACCGCCAGGTGGAGGTACCCGCCTCGACCACTCCGACCGAAGAGGAAGAAACCGCATGAGCGCAACAGTCACCGTCGTCGTGCGCACGCGTAATCGCCCGGCGATGCTCACCCGTGCCCTCGCATCGATCGCTTCTCAGACCTTCGACGACTACGAGGTCGTGATCGTCAACGACGCCGGCGACGAGGCCGAGGTCCGCGAGATCGTCAAGAAGCAGAAGAGCGCCGTGCGTTCCAAGATCGCGATCGTCACGAACGAGGTCTCGAATGGCCGCGAGGCCGCACTCGAGTCGGGCCTGGCAGCGTCGCACAACCGCTACTACGCGGTCCACGACGATGACGACTCCTGGCACCCCCACTTTCTGAAGAAGACGGTCGCCTACCTGGACGATCACCCCGAGGCGGGCGGCGTCGCCACCCGCTGCGAGATCATCCGCGAGCGCGTGCGCGCCGATGGCACCTGCATCGAGATCGAGCGCGAGGTCCTGTCGACAGATAACTACGGCCTGTCCCTCGTGGACATGATGGTGGAGAACTACACGCCGCCGATCTCTCAGCTGATCCGCCGCGAGGTTGCGGACCGCGTGGGTCACTGGGACGGGTCCCTGCAGACGCAGGCGGACTGGGATTTCAACCTGCGCCTGCTGGCTGCCTCCCCGGTCGGCTTCGTCGATGGGGAGCCTCTGGCCTACTGGCACCACCGCGACACAATGGATGCCTCGCTGGGCAATTCCGTCGTCACGGACGCGTACCTGCACAAGTGGGACAACCTGCACATCCGTGACCGCTACCTGCGTGCCATGCTGGCGACGGAGGATCCTTCATCCCCGCGCCTGGGCCAGGCGCTGCTGTCGGCGGAGTACTACCGACGGATGCGCGAGGAACTCGCGCGCGTAGATTCGGGTTTCCATTCGTCGTTGAATCTCGTCCACGTCGACATGCTCAATACGATGACGGCCTTGCACCAGCAGGTGCATGAGCTGCGCGGAGAGGTGAGCGCCCTGCGCGAGCAGCTCGATGCCGGCTCGTCCCTGCAGCAGTCGCTGCGTCGCACGGCGTCCCTGCCCAAGCGCATCCTGCGTCGCCTTCTGGGGCGCTGAAGACCCCCTATCTCAGACAGACGGGCCGGTCGTGGAACACTCCACGGCCGGCCCGCTTCCGTTTTCTGCCCTAGGGCAGCGGGCGCACAACGTCTGGTGTCATGCGGTCCCATCCGTATCCGGCGGTGATGTGCTGCATGCGGGCGGGGCGCCCCATCCAGTCCGTGTGGACGATCATGTCGTCCCCCAGGTAGATGGCGACGTGCGTGACGGTACCGCTCGTCGTGTAGAAGATGAGGTCACCGCGCTGGCGCTGAGCGAGGGGCACGTGCTGGAAGCGCGGGTACGCGTAGAGCTCCTGCGACGTGCGGTAGGACGGCCACGCGTGCTTGATGACGTCGATGGGCTGGGGATCCAGGCCCGCGGAGTAAAGGGATTGGAGGACCAGGCCCGAGCAGTCGAATCCCTGGTCGTAGGGGCCTGCCCCTCCCCACGTGTAGGAGGAGCCGGTCTGGTTCCACGCGTACCCGATCATGGCCTCGACGCGCTCGGAGCGCGTGGCCGTCAGGGGCAGGGGCGTGGCCTGGTACTGGTCGACGGTCCAGGGGTAGCCGGTGTCCATGGCATCCCAGGTGGCCTTGTCGACGACGCCGGTGACGGGTAGGCCTGCACGCTGCTGGAAGTTCTTGACGGCGGCGATGAAGGGCGCGTCGACGGAGGCGAGTTTGTTTGCATGCCACAGGCCGAGGCGTACCTGGACGATGCGCACCTTGGTGCCGTTCATGCCCCAGGTGAGCGTGTTGGTCGCATCCCCGAGGCCCGTGATGTGGTCGGTGGGCTGCAGGTAGCCGGCCGGGGCCTCATACCCGCGCCACGCTCCCGAGGAGTCGAACTCGTAGCGGCGTCCGTTCAGTTCCAGGGGCGCGGTGCGCATGATGCCGGTGTCGGGGTCGAGGTAGTACCACTCTCCCCCGTCGCGCAGCCAGCCTCCCATCTGGGCGCCGCTGGACGCGAAAAAGTGCCAGCCGTCGGCCAGGTGTACCCAGCCGGTGCGCATCGCACCCGAGGAGTCCAGGTAGTACCACGTGCCATCCACGCCGGTCATACCCGTACGCATGACACCGCTGGCGGAATCCAAGTAGTACCACTGGCCCCCGTCGCGCAGCCAACCGCCGATCTGCGCACCGTTGGAGGCGAAGAAGTGCCAGCCGTCGGCCAGGCGTACCCAGCCGGTGCGCATCGCACCCGAAGAGTCCAGGTAGTACCACGTGCCATCCACGCCGGTCATACCCGTACGCATCACGCCGCTGGAGGGATCCAGGTAGTACCACTGGCCCCCGTCGCGCAGCCAGCCACCGACGAGCGCTCCGGAGGGAGCCAGGAAGAACCAATCGGCACCGTCGTGCAGCCAGCCCGTGGCCATGTAGCCGCTGTCGTAGAAGAAGTAGCGCGCACCCCCAATCCGCACCCACTGGTCAGCCGGGTACGATCCATCGGCGCGCCGCCACCACCAGCCGACCGAGTCACGCATCCAGGTGCCCCGTCCGGTCTCGTCCTGCGCGCCCATCGTCGGGGGTTCGTCACTCTCCGACGAGGCCGGGGCCGCCCGGTCCTCGTCGCTCGCGCTGGGGGTGGCGGGCTCGGGCGCGTCCGTGGCCTCGGGGCTAGGCGAAGCCGACGGCGCGGCGGGCGAGGCGGACTGGGCTGCGGTGGGAGTGTCGGCTGCGGACTGTGGCGTGGCCTCGTCCCCGGCGTCGGCGCGTGCCTGCGCGGGCAGGGCGATGAGCGCGAGGGTCAGGGCTGCGGTGAGGGCGCGCGCGAGTGCGCGGCGGGCGAGTGTGGCATCGATGCCATGACAGTGCCTTGTCGCTGGAAAACAGTTCTCCTATAAGTATAGGACGCTCTTCACACAACGCGGGCGCGTTTGAGCCACCGACTCCACAAAAAGCCGGGGCCCGGCGGCATCACACCGCTGCGCCCCGGCCTCGAACGCTGAGGCGTCCGTCAGTCCTCGTTCTCGAGCGCGTCGGCCTGCTGGGCCTGCATGCGCGCGAGGTGCTCGTAGTCGGCGGCGCCGCGCCTGGCACGTCGCGCATGGGGCGCGCGGGCGTCAGGTCCGTGAACGACGCTCCCAGGTTCACCAGGCCGCCGGACTCCATGCCGGGCCGGGCAGGACGTCGAAGCGGCGAGCCTTCTGCAAGGCGTCGATGACGCAGGTCATATCCTGGTTCTGGATGGCCGCAGAGATC
>CAKMQM010000137.1:0-5204 GCA_927911615.1 uncultured Xylanimonas sp. | reverse complement strand
CCTGAGCCCGCCCCCGCGGTCACCCCCGCGCACTGGGTGAACACCGGCTCGGGCTGGAAGTGGCAGCTGGAGGACTCCAGCTACGCGACCAACCAGACCATCACGATCGGTGACGCCACCTACCGCTTCAACTCGGCGGGCATGATGGTCACCGGCTGGGATCTCCAGGACGGCAAGTGGAGCTACTACAACGCCTACGGCGCTCGCGTGAGCGGCTGGGTCAAGGATGGTTCCTGGTACTACCTGGATCCCGCGACCGGCGTTATGGCGACCGGCTGGGTGCAGGTCGACGGCACCTGGTACCTCTTCTCCGCCTCCGGCGCGATGCTCACCGGCTGGCAGCACGCCGGCAGCTGGTACTACCTGGCTCCCTCGGGTGCCATGCTCACCGGCTGGCAGCACATCGGCGTCACCTGGTACTACTTCGCTGGTGATGGCCACATGGTCACCGGCTGGCAGATGATCGACGGACGCTGGTACTACTTCGCATCTTCGGGTGCGTGGATCTGATCCATATCTATCGCGGCCGGGGCCGGGGGAGCGTGTATGCCCTCTCGGCCCCGGCCTCGTCTATGGGGGACGTCACGGCGTAAAGAGACCACGGGTTGGACCCGTTCGGACGCGCGGCGCAGACGCGGGGGAAGATGGAGTCATGACACTGAACATCGCAGTAATCCCCGGCGACGGCATCGGCAAGGAAATCGTCCCCGAAGGCCTGAAGGTCCTGGACCGCGTCCTGGCGGACAAGGGCATCGACTACTCCACCACTCACTTCAACCTGGGAGCCGAGCGCTGGCACGCCACCGGCGACACCCTCACCGACGAGGACCTCGAGGCGATCAAGCGCCACGACGTCATCCTCCTGGGTGCGGTCGGCGACCCCTCCGTGCCCTCCGGCGTCCTCGAGCGCGGGCTGCTCCTCAAGTTGCGCTTCGCCCTCGACCACTACGTGAACCTGCGCCCCTCCAAGTACTACGAGGGCGTGCCCAGCCCCCTGGCCAACCCCGGCGACATCGACTTCGTCGTCGTTCGCGAAGGCACCGAGGGCCTCTACTGCGGCAACGGTGGTGCCGTGCGTGTGGGCACCCCGCATGAGATCGCGACCGAGGTCAGCGTCAACACCGCCTACGGCGTCGAGCGCGTCGTGCGCTACGCCTTCGAGGCGGCCACCTCGCGCAAGAAGCACCTCACCCTCGTCCACAAGCACAACGTCCTGGTCAACGCCGGACACATGTGGCGCCGCATCGTCGATGAGGTGGGGGAGGAATACCCCGATGTGAGCGTCGACTACTGCCACATCGACGCCGCCACCATCTACATGGTCACCGACCCGGGCCGCTTCGACGTCATCGTCACCGACAACCTGTTCGGCGACATCCTCACCGACGAGGCCGGGGCCGTCACCGGCGGCATTGGTTTGAGCGCGTCGGGCAACCTGAATCCCTCGCGCGAATACCCCTCCATGTTCGAGCCCGTGCACGGATCCGCCCCCGACATCGCGGGGCAGGGGAAGGCCGACCCGACCGCGACCATCTCCTCGGTCGCGCTCATGCTCGACTTCATGGGATTCGCCGAGGAAGCAGAGCGTGTTCGCGCGGCGATCGACGCCGACATGGCGGCGCGCGCCGAGGCCGCGGCGGCGGGAACGCCGCTCGTGCGCTCCACCTCCCAGATCGGCGATGACATCGCAGCCAGGGTCTGAGGCATTGGTACGACGAGGGCCGCTCCCCGGATGGGGAGCGGCCCTGTTGTTCTATCCGTCGGAGTGCCGGCCTCGTGTCCGTGACGCCTCAGCGCGTGCCGATGAGAGCGGGCAGGGGAGTGCGCGACGCCCACTGCGTGACATCGATGAGGGCGGCGCTGGCGCCCGCCGCGCGCACGTCTGCGGAGTCGCTCGCGAGCATCGCGGCGTCAGCCGCGAGCAGATTGGAGGCCAGAGAGGCGGCATCAAGCGCATCGAGTGTGCAACGCGATGTGCGTGTGTCCGCAGCGCCAGCACGCAAAGCGGTGTCGACGCGGACGAGCAGCTCGCCGGACACGTCGTACGCGTCGCTCAGCGTCCCCGCGCTCACCTGCGCCTTCGGCAGGGACGAGGCGGTGCAATCCCACGTGGCGACAGCCTGCGAGAGCTCCGCCGAAGAAGCGAGATCCTTGCCGGAAGGGGCGAACGTGGGGGAGATGGACGGCTCATTGAACAGGTCGATCGCCCAGGTCTGAACGCCCTGACGCGACGCTATATTCACGCGGTCGTTGATGAGCAGCGCCGCATCATCACCGGCCTCGAGATCGATACCGTAGACGTGGGCGAGGCGCGCCGCGCTCGCGTAGCGCCCGAGCGCGGCGGCACCGAGCGTGCGTGCCTCTTCGGCCGAGGTCTTGTCCGGGTTGGCGGCGATCTCAAGGTCGCGCGTGGCCGTGCGCGCCAGCCACGACACGTACGCCGAGACGTCGGTGGGGGCCTCGGATACGGCTGCCGGAGCGGACTGGCCCTCGGGCGTTGCGCCGCCCCACGGATCCCACAGTCCGCCGAGCGCCTCGAGCCGTGCCTGCGATGACGAAGCCGCGTCGCGTAGAGCGGATGAGCAGGACGCGCAATCCGTCGCGATATCTGCCAGCTGGGTCGCGCGAGCCGCAGCGGCAGCCTCCGTGCGCGCTGCCTGGTCGCGAACCGCCGCGAAACCAGGCAGGGTGGGCAGTGACGACGCGCCGCACGCGGACAGCGCGAAAAACCGCAGCCGACGTCACGACGAGGCCGGGGATGCGGTGTGTGGTCAAAGTCAGTTTTGCGAAACGCACACCCGCATCATCCCACACCGGGTAGGATAGGGAACTGACCCGCGTACGCGAGAGAAAGATAGGCGCATATGGCATCGTCCACGTCAGATGGACCGCTCGAGGAGCTGCTGGCTCCCGTGGTCGAACAGTCGGGACTGGAACTGGACTCGGTGACCCGCTCACGCTCCGACGCGATGCCCCTCCTGCGGGTCATCGTCGAAGCGCCCATCGGTGCCGACGGAATTGACTCGGACACCCTCGCTGAGGTGTCCCGCGCTGTGTCGAAAGCCCTGGATGTCGCTGACCCGATCGACGGCGAATACCTGCTCGAAGTCTCCACGCCGGGAGCCGAACGCGAGCTCACGAAGGTCGGGCACTGGATGCGACAGATCGGACGTCTCGTGCGCATCAAGCTGCGAGCCGGCGGCTACGTCTCCGGACGCGTCGTTGCCGCGAACGAGACCAGCGCAACGATCGATGTTGACGGCGAAACGACTACCATTGACTATTCTGACATGAGGAAGGCGCGTTCCCGCGTCGACTTTGGAACGGGGAAGTAGGAGACCATGGAAATCGATATGACCGCTCTGCGGATGGTGGAAAACGAGAAGGGCGTCAGCCTCGAAACCCTCGTCGACGCCATCGAAGAGGCGCTGCTCAAGGCGTACCACAACCTGCCCGGCGCTATCTCCCAGGCCCGCATCGAAATCGACAAGAAGACCGGACGCGTCACCGTCATGGCTATGGACGAGGACGAGGACGGCAACCCGATCGGCGAGTTCGACGACACCCCGAAGAACTTCGGACGCATCGCCCAGTCGACCGCGCGCTCCGTCATCATGCAGCGTCTGCGCGACGCCGACGACCAGCGCGTCTTCGGCGACTTCGCCGGCCGTGAAGGCCAGATCATCACGGGCACCGTTCAGGCCCCGCGACCCGGCCGCCCCACGATGGTCCAGGTCTCCGACGACTTCGAGGCCGTCCTGCCCGACGGTGAAAAGGTCCCCGGCGAGTCCTACCGTCACGGCGACCGCATCCGCGCCTATGTCGTGGGCGTCGAGCGCACTGAGCGCGGCCCGCGCATCACCCTGTCGCGCACTCACCCCAACCTCGTCGCCGGCCTCTTCCAGCGTGAGGTTCCCGAAATCCAGCAGGGCCTCGTCAAGATCAAGGCCATCGCCCGCGAGGCCGGCCACCGCACGAAGATCGCCGTGGCCGCCACCCGCGAAGGCATCAACGCCAAGGGTGCCTGCATCGGCCCGATGGGCGCGCGCGTGCGCTCCGTCATGGCCGAGCTGGGCGGGGAGAAGATCGACATCGTCGACTACTCCGACGATCCGGCGCGCTTCGTGGCCAACTCGCTGTCGCCCGCGCGCGTCACCCGTGTCGTCGTCCACTCCGTGGACAACCGCACGGCGACGGCTATCGTCCCCGACTTCCAGCTCTCCCTCGCCATCGGCAAGGAGGGTCAGAATGCTCGCCTCGCCGCGCGCCTGACGAACTACCACATCGACATCCACGCCGACACGGAAACCGGCGACGACGCGATCGCCTCGCGCGTCTCGACCCCCGACGACGTGACAAGTCGCTCATAGAATCTGAGACGAGCAATCCCTTAGCTGGACTAAGCTAGGGGATTGTGTCGTATTCTGTGCCGCCAGTGCCCACCTCTGGGCCCCAGCGCACCTGCATTGGATGCGGCGCACACGCGCAACGATCCGCTCTCGTGCGGATTGTTCGCTCGCCGGACGGTTCGATTCGCCTCGACCGAACGGCCACTCTTCCGGGCCGAGGGGCCTGGATTCACCCCGATGCGGGGTGCGTCCAGAAAGCCCGAGCCAGGCGCGGCCTTGCGCGCTCGTTCCGAACGGGAAACGTGACGGACGGCGTGTGGGACGACGTGGAGGAGTTGATCAACCACCAGTGATGGCCACGCGCCATCAACGCCGAGAAAATGGAAGCGGGTTGGAAGCTGATGGGCACCCGATGAGTACCCAGCGATGAGCTGCCAGCAATATCAGTAAGGCGTCTCCGGACCGGAGACGCTTCCGGAATGGAGAAATGTGGCAAAGTTGCGTGTCCACGAGCTCGCTAAAGAGCTCGGAATCACCAGCAAAGAACTGATGGGTCACCTGAAGGAAGCAGGTGAATTCGTCAAGTCGTCGTCGTCCTCGCTCGAACCGCCCGTCGTGCGGCAGATGCGCGAGAAGTTCGCGACGGCCCCCAAGACCAAGAAGGCGGACGCAAAGCCCGCCGCCAAGGCCCCCAAGCCCAGCACGGCCAAGCCCGCTGCGAAGAAGCCCGCCGCCCCCAAGGCGGAGGCTCCCGCCGCGCAGGCTGCCGACGCTGACCCCAAGGCCGCGGCCCCAAGGGCGACGCGCCCAAGCCCGGCGCGCCCAAGCCTCGTACGAAGAAGGCCGACGCCGCCC
>CAKMQM010000136.1:0-17029 GCA_927911615.1 uncultured Xylanimonas sp. | reverse complement strand
AGCCCCTCGTCGCAGCCCAGGGCTGGGGGCGACAGCGAGTACCAGTGCCTGGTTCTCCTGTGGAACCGTGAGTCGCAGTGGAACCCCTACGCTGAGAACGCCTCGTCGGGTGCGTACGGCATCCCGCAGTCGCTGCCGGGCTCCAAGATGGCCTCGGCCGGCGCTGACTGGCGTACCAACCCGATCACCCAGATCAACTGGGGCATCGGCTACATCAAGGGCCGCTACGGCACGCCCTGCTCCGCCTGGGCGCACTCCAACGCCGTGGGCTGGTACTAAGCCTGAGAGCCAGCGAGGGCCGGGTCTGACAATGAAGGTTGTCGGGCCCGGCTTTCGTTCGTGTCTACGGGTAGCTGCTCGCCACGTGCTCCCGCCACAATTCCGCACGTAATTCCCTGCCGTCTTTTTCAGGATTTGAAATCGTATCGTTGAAATCATGCGCTTTTTAGCCGTGGCTAGAAACTGAACGGATTAAATTACGTGCGAGATTGTTGGGGAAGGCGAGCAGGCCAGCAAGTACGAGGTGCGCGTCGTCCTGCCGCCCGCCCCCGCCCCGTGACGCTTCGAGCCTCACAGTGCCGCCAGCTCCGGCCTCGTCGGTCCCGTGCACTAGACTTGCCAGCGTGAGCCGATCCTCCCAACGCAACCAGCGCGACACGCGCCGCCGCCTCGACCCGACCCTGCCCGAGGGGGCCGTGCCCTCCGAGACGGGCCTGCTCGGTCCCCTTGAAGTCAAGGCCATCTCCGAGGCGCTCGGTATTCGCCCCACCAAGGTGCTGGGTCAGAACTTCGTGCACGACGCGGGCACGGTGCGCAAGATCGTCGCAGCCGGTGGCGTCGAAGCGGGTGACGAGGTCGTCGAGGTCGGCCCCGGCCTCGGCTCCCTGACGCTCGCGCTCCTGGAAGTCGGCGCACGCGTGCGTGCCGTCGAGATCGACCCGCCCCTGGCCGCAGCCCTGCCCGAGACCGTGCGCGCCCGCATGAGCGAGGCCGCCGACCGCTTCCACGTCGTGACCATGGACGCCACGGAAATCAGCGGCGTCGATGACTTCGGCGTGGACTGGCCCGCCCCCACCAAGCTCGTCGCGAACCTGCCGTACAACGTGGCCGTGCCGGTTCTGCTCAACATGCTCGAGGCCTTCCCCTCCATCCAGGGCGTCGTCGTCATGGTCCAGGCCGAGGTCGCGGACCGCCTGGCCGCCGGCCCCGGATCGCGCACCTACGGCGTGCCCTCCGTGAAGGCCTCCTGGTACGGCTCGGTTGAACGCGCCGGGACGATCGGCCGCTCCGTGTTCTGGCCCGTGCCCGGCGTCGATAGTGCCCTCGTGCGCCTCACGCGCCTTGAGGCCCCGCGCGGGACGACGAGCTGCGCCGCGCCACCTTCGAGGTCACCGACGTGGCCTTCGGCCAGCGCCGCAAGACCCTGCGTGCGGCCCTCAAGAACTGGGCGGGCGGCCCCGAGGCCTCCGAGGCCCTCCTGTCGGCCGCCGGCATTGACCCGACGCGCCGCGGTGAGACCCTCTCGATCGACGAGTTCGTCGAGCTGGGACGCGCCGTCATCGAGGCCCGCGCCAACGGCACCCTCGCGGCGTCGACCGCGGCCCGATGAGGGCCGCCGGTCAGACAAGCGGTAGGAAGAAGGAACGCCATGCGTGAAGTGCGCGCCAGTGCGCCCGGAAAAGTCAATCTGACCCTGCGCGTCGGCGCGCCCACGCCCGACGGCTACCACCCCCTCGTCACGGTCTTCGAAGCCCTGAACCTGCGCGAAACCGTCACCGTGCGCACCTCGAAGACACCCGGCGTGCGCGTCGAGACGATCGCGTACCTGCCCGACGGCAGCATCGACGAGGCCACGACCCGCGCCATGGCGGACGTGGACCCGCAGACCCACCTGGCTGTGCGCGCCGCGCGCGTTCTCCAGCGCCTCGCTGCCGCGGGCCCCTGGGCGTCCACCGCCGCGGGCCTGAGCATCCGCGTCGACAAGCGCGTCCCCGTCGCAGGCGGCATGGCGGGCGGGTCCGCCGACGCGGCCGCCGCCCTGGTGGCCTGCAACGAGCTGTGGGAGCTGGGCCTGGCTGCCGAGCAACTTGAGGCGATCGGCCGCTCGCTGGGCGCCGACGTCCCCGCCTGCCTGGCCGGCGGCATCGCCCTGGGAACCGGGCGCGGGGACCACATGAGCATCCTGCGCGAGGGGGACGAGGAGGGCCGCCACCACTGGGTCATGCTCCTGTCCCGCGAGGGCTATCCACGCCCGAGGTGTTCCGAGAGTTCGACCGAGTCGACGCGGCCGGCGCGCCCGCCCTGGCCGAACCCACGTCCGAGGAAGTCGCCGCCCTGTGCGGAGAACCCGAGGAACTGCGCCACTGCCTCGTCAATGACCTGCAGGCACCCGCCCTGCGCCTGCGCCCCGAGCTGGCCGAGACCATCGGTGCCGCGAAGGATGCGGGAGCCCTGGCCGTCACCCTGTCCGGATCCGGCCCGACCGTCGCAGCCCTCGCACGCGACGCTGAGCATGCCCGCGCGCTCGCGGCCACCCTGAGCGACGCACCCACGGTCGCGCGCGCGATCCCCACCCACGGGCCCGCCAGCGGCGCCCGCATCGAATCGACGGAGGCCATCTGATGGCGCACCTGCTCGGAACCCAAAACGTCGGTGCCCTCGCGGGCTCGCGCAAGCTCCTCGAAGGGGTCACGGTCGGTCTCGACGACGGCAGCCGCGTCGGTATCCTCGGCCCCAACGGTGCCGGAAAGTCACGCTCTTGCGCATCGTCGCCCGGCACGCAGGAACCCGACGGGGGAGTGGTGACCCGCCGCGACGGTGTACGCGTCGCCGTCCTCACCCAGGCGGACACCCTCAACCCCGAGGACACCGTCATTCAGGCCGTTCACCCCGGCATGGAGGAGTACGAGTGGGCGTCCGACCCGGCCGTGCGCGACATCCACGCCGGTCTCCTCGCCGACATCAACCCCGCTGCCCTCGTCGGCACGCTGTCGGGCGTCAGCGCCGCCGCGTTGCGCTCGCCCGAGTCCTCGCGGCCACCGCCGACATCGTGTGCCTGGACGAGCCCACCAACCACCTCGACGTCGAGGGCGTGGCCTGGCTGGCCGCGCACCTGAACGCCCGCTTCGCCCGCCCCGGCGCGTCCGGCGCCCTCTTGGCCGTCACCCACGACCGCTGGTTCCTCGACGCCGTGTGCGAGCACATCTGGGAGGTCGTCCCCGGCGTCGACCCGGGCGGTGACCGCCCGCAGATCGCCGGGCACGTCGAAATCTACGACGGGTCCTACGCCGCCTACACGCTGGCCCGCGCCGAGCGTATGCGCCAGGCGGACGTGGCCGCCGCCAAGCGCGCCAACCTGCTCACCAAGGAACTCGCGTGGCTGCGCCGTGGGCGCCCGCCCGCACCTCGAAGCCCAAATTCCACATCGCCGCCGCCGAGGCCCTCATCGCCGACGTGCCGCCGCCGCGCGACACCGTCGAGCTGGTGAAGATGGCGACCGCGCGCCTGGGCAAGGATGTCATCGACCTCGAGGACGTCTCGGTGTCCTTCACGCGCCCCGACGGCTCGCGCCTGGACATCCTCGAGGGCGTCACCTGGCGCCTGGCCCCCGCCGAGCGCGTCGGTATCGTCGGCGTCAACGGCGCCGGCAAGACGACGATCCTGAACCTGCTACGCGGCGACCTCGAGCCCACCTCGGGGCGCGTCAAGCGCGGCAAGACCGTCCAGGTTGCCACGCTCTCCCAGGACACACACGAGCTCGACGCCCTGGCCGACATGCGCGTCGTCGAGGCCGTCGCCGACGTCGCCCAGACCGTCGTCGTGGACGGCAAGGAAGTCAGCGCCTCCCAGATGACGGAGCGCATGGGATTCACGCGCGCCCGCGCATACACGCGCATCAGCGAGATCTCGGGCGGCGAGCGCCGCCGCCTCCAGCTCATGCGCCTGCTGATGAGCCAGCCGAACGTGCTGCTCCTCGACGAGCCCACGAACGACCTCGACACCGACACCCTGGCCTCGATGGAGGATCTGCTCGACACATTCCCGGGCACCCTCGTCGTCGTCTCCCACGACCGCTACCTCCTCGAGCGCGTCACCGACCACCAGGTCGCCCTCCTCGGCGACGGCCAGGTCCGCGCCCTGCCCGGCGGCGTCGAACAGTACTTGCAGATGCGCGCGTCCGGCGACCTTGAGGTGTTTGGTTCGTCCTCTCGCGCCGACGAGGCCGGCTCCGCCTCCCGCTCCGCCGCGCCCTCCGCGGACGCCTCCTCGGGCGAGGACAGTGTGGGGCAGGGGAGCGCTCGCGGCGGCGTGAGTGACGCTGCGGTGCGGCGCGCGGCCAAGAAGGAAGTGGCCCGCATCGAACGCAAGCTGGAGCGCCTGCGTGCCGAGGCCTCGTCCCTGGAGGCGAAGCTGGAGAAGCTGTCGATCCAGGTGGCCACGGACCCCTCGGCAGTGTCCGAGCTGACGAAGGTCTCGGCGGCCCACCAGGACGTCCTGTCCGAGATGGATGAGCTGGAGGAGGCCTGGCTCGAGGCGGCGGATCTGCTCGAGTGAGTCGTGCTGTGGTTGACTACGATGTTCAACTGAACAGGTGGTTGAACGAGTGGTGTTAGCCGCTCTCTATCCGATGAAGGAGGAGCGTGTTGTGAGTGGACCTGGCTTTGGACTTGTCATTGGTGCGCAAACGAAGGCTGCGGGGTATGTGGTTGACTTCGAAACCGAACTTGCCGACATTGCAGATACGCTCGAGGCAGATATTACCGGGCAGCTTTCTCAGGTGAATGGAACGTATGTGTCGATTTTGGGTGAAGCGCTGACGGCATGGGGGGAAGCAGGCTCAGCGCACGTTGGGGACCTGGATCGTTATGCGCAGGCGCTGATCTC
Source organism: uncultured Xylanimonas sp. (assembly GCA_927911615.1). Taxonomy (GTDB): domain Bacteria; phylum Actinomycetota; class Actinomycetes; order Actinomycetales; family Actinomycetaceae; genus Pauljensenia. Next base: position 12,145 of record CAKMQM010000136.1, on the reverse strand, counting down.
TGTCGATGAAGCACTCATCGCGGCGGAAGAGCAAGCAACTGAAGGAATTATTGACGCTGGCGCATTTGGGAGTGGGCAATGAGTGGACATGACCTTGTGTTTTATGAGGCGGCAGCGAACTATGTAATGGACGACATCGATCGAGCAGCCTCGAAGTTGCGTGCACGTGGTACGGAGATGTCAGATCTCGTGGAGGCTGAGCTTGCTGAATGGACAGATAGCTCTGAGGCTCGGCAGGCACAGAAGGAATGTGCGCAGCGCCTTAACGATCGAACGGAAGAACTGGCTGCTGCCTTGGATTCGCTGAAACAAGCATTTGAAGAAATACGCAAGGCTGGAGTGAACGCTGAAACTCTTGCCTTTGCCGCCGTGGATTAGGAGACTGCGATGATAGATCATGATTTTGAAGTCGACCTTGAGGCGTTAGCAACCGCAGTTTCGAAACTCAGTGAACTGCAGGAGCGCAATAAAACCTACGACGTTGCAGACTATACGCCAAACTCTGGAATGGTTGCTAATCCCGTTATAGCCGGGGCACTGGACAGCTTTAATACCAAGTGGGATCAGGGGCTCAACGGGATGCTTCGAGATATTTCTGAAGCAGCCGGTCGGCTGGGCAAAGTTACAGGGATTTACGCTGACTATATGACTGCGTGTGACGAGGCAATGACCCGCGCTCGTGATGCAGCGGCTGCTATCTCCACAGAACCACTGGTGAAGGGGATTTAGCGTGAGTGTGACACATAAAGGTGCTCCGACATTTGAGATCAAGGGCGATCCTGCTGCGATCCGCGGGCGGATTGCTGTCATGCGTGATCGTGCGTCCGATTTTGAGAGAATCGCGTGGTCATTGCAAGAGATTTCAGTGTCTGGCTGGAGTGGGCGTGCAGCTGAGCGTTTTCATGAACATTTCAAGCTACAGCCGGAAAAATGGTGGTGCGCCTCAGCGACTTTCGGCCGTGCCGCAGATGCCTGGGAAGCCTACGCGTCGGCGCTCGAGCAAGCTCAAACGCGTGCTGCTGAAGCTAAAGTCGCGTACGAAGAGGGGATCGCTGCCGTAGAGGCGGCTCTCGCGGAACAGAAGTGGGCAGCCGAACACCCGAAGATCGGTATATTCGGAATGCCTGAGGTAGATCTGTCGTATCATCCAGAACGGGATACGAGACCTGGTGAGGCGAAGCAAGCGCAGGCGGTCGCCGACTTCGAAGCAGCAGTGAGCGATACGGATGCTGCCGGTGAAACTCTTTCTCAGATTCTCTATGAGCAGGCTAACCGTTCTCCGGATCCGTCGTGGGCCCCCGTTCATTTCATGAACCGCGTGGGAGCGGGCATCTTTGATGGCGTATGGGGTCTGCTCTCCTTCCAGTATGGCATGGCTCTTGAAGCTATCTGGGATTATGGGCGGTACATGTTTGGGTGGATCACCTGGGATGAACTGCAGGCGAAGCAGAATCAGAATATGATCTCGTTTGAGGACCTGCTTGTCCTACGTGACGCGATCATTGCAGACCCGGTAGGTTTCGCCAAGAAAATGTGGGACGCGATGATCAATGCTGAGGGATGGGAAGACGATCCCGGTGCGCACTCGGTGAACTTGTTCCGACTGCAGTTCTTGCTGCGCTCACCGCTGGCGGTGGAAATGCGGCTCGTGCTGTTGCAGTGCTTGAATCCCTGCCTATCATCGGCGAAGGCATGATGCTGCGAGATATGGGGATGGGGTTAGGCACTCTTGCTCTGAAGGGTGCCGGCCGTCTTGGGCTTGGTGCGGATGGGGTCGCGGGGAGATTGTCGTCGCATCTGGATGACTACCTGCGTACTCACGGGATGGAAGATCTCGCCGATGAGTGGAAGGAGAAACGACTACGTGTCCTTCCTCGAAGTGCGGATGATCTCATGGAGAGAATTCCTTTGACTGACAAACAAGTGGGTGGTGGCGAACCGCCTACTGAGGGCTTGGTAGACGGAGTGAAAGGTGGAGACCTAGCAAAACAGCGTGAAGTGGTATTGGGCGTAAAGCCTGACGGGTCTTCTTATACGTATGAGGAGTGGAATGCTGAAAATGGGCATTTCAAGGTCAATGAAAAAGGCGAGAAAGAATGGGTAGATCATTGGCCGCCAATGATGGTTACGACGGTGAGCCGACAGTATATTCCTCGGTTGCTGAATATGTTGAGGATTTTGGTAAAGATGTTGACCGTATCGGACATCCTGGTGGAAGTTATTTAGGTGCGATAGAAGATGGGGTTCCGGCCTCTTTTGAAGAGCGATCACTTCGTCCAACATCTGTCAATGACTACTACTATCAGTATGAGTTCACTGAGACTCCACTGCCGGAAGGTTGGACAATCAAGTCAGGAAAGGCTGCTGCATGGAACCAACAGCCGGGTGGAGCCACTCAGCTGCAGGTAATGAAGAGCGATGGTGAACCCGCGAGCGTTCAGGATCTTCTTGCAAATGGCATTCTGAAGGGAAAGGACAAACCCGTTGGAATTCATGGATGAATATGCATCAGTAATGAATCGATATGTGAAGATTGAAGTTCGCAATAGATTCAATGAGGAGGGTGCTGATCTGTCTCTCAACTTTGGGGGTGGCGATGGGTGGCTACTATGGCTGGAGGACGGCCGGTACTGCTTCGATGAGAAGGAACGGGGGAAAGTTAGGAGAGGCGGACTATTTAATTCACAGTCAATTGAGCTGACACAAATTGTTATGGTGAATTGCACAGCGTCCTATTTGCGACATGCGCTAGGTTTTTCAAGCTTGTCTGTTCCTAGTGTAATTGACGAGCTGCCGGTGGGGTGGTCAGTCTATAAGACTGCATCTGCTTGTTATGAGAGTATGACAGGTCCGACCGGCGAGTTGCTTGAATTTGTGACTTGGAATCCCGCTCATTGTGTTCCACTCGCTTGGCTCTATGGTGTTTCTCCGTCTGACCTGCTGCGCGCATACATGCTTCCCGACGGTGGCCCATTGCTTCGGCGATGGCTTGGGCGTCCGTATGTTCGATGAGAGTCTCATGTGTATGAGTATCAATGAAGTGTGCAAGAATATACACTTGCGTAAGTCAATGGAATAGAAAGGAAGAGGAAGATGGAAGTTAATCAGATCCCTGACGTTCACACGCCGGACTTTCCTAATTCGGGAGTCTTTGAAGTGGGTGCCGGATGGGCCGACAGTGCTCGCTCGAATGGATAGAAGCACTGTGAAAACCTATACGAGCTTTCTGGCCTATACGAAGACATTTGGTCCCTACGTGGATCGGCTCGGACTGCCCTATGGAAAGTACTTCTGGCAGTTGCCCGAAAAAGGGAGCCCCTTTTCGTTGGAAGAGCGAGCCCTCGATATTCTTGCGATGAATGATCCCTACTATCAGTATCGGATTGTGGAGTTGCCGCCCGGTTTCTCTGTTCGGACGGGAATTAATGTTCCGCAGTTCTCGATGGCGGGGGGAGCACGGCAGGTGCAATTCATGCTTGGTGACTACCCCCTCACTGCGAGTGAGTGTTTGCACCTTGGCCTACTTGAAGCGAAAGGTAGTAACTGATGTCTGTGACAGCCGATCTGGTTGATTTTGCTCGGGCTAGCGGTGCGATTTCGTCGGTCTACAAGGGGTGACGGAATTGCGCTCACCTGGGATTCAGGACGAAGCTGGCAGCATATTTGGGATACGAAGAATTCGCGTCGCCCTCAAGCGTTCTATGGTGAGAGTGAGTATTTAGAACCGCGTGTCCCGACCATGATTAGCGACTATGGTGAGATTATGTTGAAATGGGCGATCATGCGCATCGGTGAAAAAGCGCGATGGCGTCGCCGGTGGCCGCGAATCGATGTTCCTGCGGGGCTTGAAAACGTGTCGCCTCAATGGGGTTTTGAACAGATCACCCCTATTACTGGTCGCCTCACCCTGGACGGCGCGTATATCCCAATGGAGATGCGCACAATCTTCCCGGAGCATCCGGAACTCAATCAACTGTCCCAGGTGATGCAAATTGATTTCGATGAACTCCTTGCTGGATATATGGATCCATCAGGGGGCCCGCTTTTACGTCAGTGGCTTTCCTGACGTTGTCGGTGTCGAGACGGGTCGCAGACGAGAAGATCTGTAGTTTCCACCCCAGAGAGGGAGACAGTGCTGAACGCGTTGGGACGGTTCTTTAAGAGAGGGACATCCGGGGAAGAGAAAGATCCGATGGCCTTCCTGGACGAGTATGCGGCGGTCATGAACCAGCACACTCGGGTTAAGGTGCGTAACGGTTTCAGATGGGGGCGTGCGGGCCTTTCGATTGACGATGCGTTTAATGAGAGTGCGGTGTTGTGGTTGGAGGACGGGCAATACTGCTTCGACGAGGAAGAACGCGGGAAGATAAGAAGAGGTGGCTTTTTTAGTTCGCCCTCGGTTGAGTTGACGCAGAAGGTAATGGTCAACTACACGGTGTCGATCTTGCGTCATAGTTTGGGCCTCCCAGTGCTGGGTGTTCCGACCAAAGCTGACGAACTCCCGTCCGGTTGGGTGCTTCAAGAAACTCCCGCGTGGAGTTACGTTGCTCTTGATGGGCCTGATGGTGAGCACTTGGACTTTGAGGCCTCGGGGGCGCGTTACTGCGTGTCCCTTGCCTGGCTCTACGACGTGACTCCCTCCGAGCTGCTCAACGCGTATATGCTGCCCGACGGCGGTCCTCTGCTTCGTCAGTGGCTGGGATACCCGTACCTGAGATAATGGTGAGCGTCTCCGGCGTGGCGTTGCTGACGCGTCGCGCCGGTATCAATCGCATCAAGCGCAGTAGTAGCCGAGGCCTCGTCGCCTCGTCCGCAATCCCTGCCACGCTATCGGAATCTCAAATTTATATTTACAGTGCAAATATTGGTATGCGGCTCATTCCCTGCTATTGCGCGGTTCTGCACTGCGAAAATTTCTGAGCAACTCTTTGACAGTGGTCAGACTCCGCTACTATGTGCCCGGGTTCCTTTCAACAAGTGGAACCTAGGAGCTAAGCGGCGCTTCGAGCGTGCTTCAGGGCATGAAAAGAGGCTTGAGAGTTAGATGAAACGCGGACCATTTATCGCCGGAGCAGGCCTGCTCGGCGTCATTGCGCTGGTGCCCGCACTGGTCCCCAGTGCGGTCGCGGCCGACGACCAGTACGGCGCGACCGTCCCCTACGCGCGATACGAGGCCGAGGAGGCGAGCCGATCCGACGGGACGACGCTCGAGCGCTCCGACGACATCGAGTCGACGGCCATCGAGGCCTCGGGCCAGTCCTACGTGGCCCTGAACAGCAAGAACTCCTCCGTGGACTTCACGGCGGCGACCGCGGCCAATGCCCTCGACCTGCGCTTCACCCTGCCGGATCACGCCTCCGGTCGTGTCGACGTGCGCGTGAACAACGAGACCGTCGCGACCCTTGACCTCTCCTCCGAGACAGCCTGGCAGTACGTCGGCGGCGACCATGTGTACGACGAGCCGGGAGACGGCAGGAAGGCGCGCTTCCGTTTCGACGAGGTCCACACGCTCCTGGGCCGCCAGATCCAGAAGGACGATCATATTCAGATCGTCAAGGTTGGCGACGACCAGAACGCCTACGGCATCGACTTCATTGAGCTCGAGCAGGCCGCGCCCGCCATCGAGCGCCCCGAAGGTGCCGTGAGCGTGGCCGACTATCAGGGAGCCAAGCCCGGCGACGGCGTCGACGACTCCGACGCACTCATCTGGGCGATGAACCAGGCGGCGGCCTCCTCCAAGACCGTCTACATTCCCGCGGGCACGTGGGAGTTCGGCCGCAAGATCGGCCTGGACCATTCCGGCCTGACCATCCAGGGCGCGGGCATGTGGCACACCAGCGTGCGCTTCACCTCCGACCAGGCTGGCGGTGGCGGCTTCGTCTTCAACCGCGGCGTGGGTGGCGTGACGATGACCGACTTCTACATGTCCTCGAACCTGAAGTCCCGCTTCGATGAGAAGGCTCAGTACAAGGGCTTCGCGGGTTCCGCCGGCGCGAACACCCGCGTCGCCAATGTGTGGGTCGAGCACTTCGAGTGTGGCTTCTGGATGGGCGACTACGTGGATGCCAGCCAGATGACCTACACCGACGGCATGGTCATCGAGAACGCGCGTATTCGCAATAACTTCGCGGACGGCGTCAACTTCGCGCAGGGCACGGCGAACTCCACGGTTCGCAACTCCTCGGTGCGAGGCAATGGTGACGATGGTCTGGCCTCGTGGTCGAGCATCGACAAGTCCACCAACAGCCAGGCGCGCGTCGCCGAGCACAACTCCTTCGTTGGTAACACCGTCGAGCTGGGCTGGCGCGCCTCCGCCATCGGCCTCTTCGGCGGCAAGTCCCACGTCATCAAGGACAACCTCATCGTCAACAATTTCTCCGGCGCGGGCATTCGCCTGAACACCGTGTTCGACGGTCACAACTTCGACCTGAACACGGACGGCGGCATCTCGATCTCACACAACAAGCTCGTGCGCTCGGGCACCACGAATGACTTCTACGGAAACACGCGTGGCGCGATCGACTTCCAGGAAGTGAAGGGCGATATCCGTAACGTCACCGTCTCGGACAACCTCATCGTGCGCCCCTACGCCGAGGAGATCCGCGCGGACTTCGGCCTCGACGGCTCCGCTCTGTCCGCTCGCGGCATCACGCTGCGCGACAACAAGCGCGACGACGAGGCCGTGGCCACCCAGCAGGAGACAATCGTCAACCACGTGCTGGTCGGGGATCAGGTCGTGCGCACCGTCCCCGAGACGGAGAACTACAGCCTCTACTGGTACCAGCGCGACGAGCGCGGCGCTCACGGCACGATCAACCGCTACTGGGTCTCCAAGGCTGACGGTGTGGCCATCACGCCCGACATGGAGTACTCCGTCGAGGGTGGCAAGCGCGTCTACAACGTGACGCTCGCTGACCTGCCCCAGTACCTGCCGACGTCGACTGACTTCTCCGGCTCGTACGACTACGTCGCCGATCTGGAGCGCTCGCAGCCCGCAGTTGACGGCACGACGATCGTGGTCCGTTTCTGGTCTGCGAAGTGATCGCTTCCTAACTGACTGCTCCGGTCCACAATCGCCCGCGCTGCCCTGTGGCGGCGCGGGCGATTCCGTACGTGAGGGCTGATCAGGGTAGGCGTGCCACACCCGCGCAGCGCAGGCTCACCTACCCCAATTGCGCAAAACAAGTGCCGCATTTATTTGCGTAATTAGTGATGGTGTGAATGCGAAAATAGCCCCCGAAAGGCGCGCGAACACCCTTGGAATTTCAACGAAAAGTCGGCACGTTTGGGATGTGTTGCGAAAAGGCGTATCACTGGAGTCAACAGCGCGGCCGACCCGGTCGCGACCGGCTACATTTCGGCCCCACGGGGCCACGTTGAAAAGGACACTCCAATGGCAGATATGCCCCGCATCCTCGACTGCTCCGTCACCGACTGCTCCTACAACAAGGAGAAGAACTGCGGAGCCACCGCTATCACCGTCGGCTACTCGACCTCCTGCACGACCTTCATCCCGCTGACCGTCAAGGGCGGCCTCGCCAAGGCTGAGACCTTCGTCGGCGCCTGCCAGAAGGCCGACTGCGCCCACAACAACGCCCTCGAGTGCACCGCCGCCTCCATCTCGGTCGGCGCGGGCACCGCGGACTGCCTATCCTACGAGGCGCGCTGAGTCTGACTCACTAACGAGGCCGTGGCTGGGAATACCCGCCACGGCCTCGTCGTATGTTGTGAACGAAAAACTCAGCGTCCCTCGCCCGAGCGCACCCGCAGCGTGGGGTGGGGGCGCAGGCCGCGCTGGCCGTTCCAGATGAGGTTGACGACGTGGGCAGCGACCTCGTCCTTCTTCATGCGGCGGTCGTCCAGCCACCACTGGCCGACCTGCGCGATGAGGCCGACGAGCATCTGCGCATACAGGGGGGACCAGGTGGTGTCGAAGTCCGAGCGCTTGAACTGCTCGGCGATGATGTGTTCGACGCTGGTTGCGACGTCGCCCATGACCGAGGAGAAGGAGCCGGCCGTGCGATCCGAGGGGGCGTCGCGCACGAGCACGCGGAAGCCGTCAGTGTTGCGCTCGATGTAGTCGAGTAGACCCAGGGTCGCGTTCTCTAGGATGAGGCGCGGGCGCTCGGAGGACTCCAGGGAGGACTGGAGGGACGAGATGAGCGCCTGCACCTCGCGGTCGACGACGACCGCGTACAGGCCCTCCTTGCCTCCGAAATGCTCGTAGACCACAGGCTTGGAGACCTTCGCCCGGGCGGCGATCTCCTCGACGCTGGTCGCGCCGAAGCCCTTTTCGGCGAACAGGGAACGCCCCACGGCCACCAGCTGCTCGCGGCGCGCGAAGCCGCTCATTCGTGTCCTCTTCTCAGCCATGCCCCCAGTATCACACGAGGCATGGGGTGAGCAGCGTGGGGACCGCCCAGCGGGCGCGGGGTCGCGTTTGAAAGCGCGCGCGGGGTGCAGGTATCATCACAGTGGACGCATTCCGCCTTGGTGTAACGGCAGCACAGAGGTTTTTGGTGCCTTTAGTCTAGGTTCGAATCCTAGGGGCGGAGCGACCGGTCCCGATGGGACCGCAGACCCCCCGAGGAGGAACATGTCTCGCCCCGCCGCCGTCATCGTCCTGGCCGCAGGTCAGGGAACGCGCATGAAATCTGCCCTCCCGAAGGTCGTTCACCCCCTGTCTGGCCTGTCCATGATCGGACACGCCCTGCGCGCCGCCCACGGCCTCGACCCCGAGCACCTGGTCGCCGTCGTCCGTCATCAGCGCGAGGTCGTCGCCGCAGAAATCGAGCGCGTACTGCCCAGCGCCATCATCGCCGACCAGGACGAGATCCCCGGCACCGGCCGCGCCGTCCAGTGCGGCCTCGAGGCCCTCGATAAGGCCGTCGAGCCCGTCTCCGGCACCATCGTCGTCACCTACGGCGATGTCCCCCTCCTGTCCACGGACACCCTGGCCGAGCTGGTCGCCACCCACGAGGGCGCGGGCCACGCCGTCACCGTCCTGACCTCGCGCGTCGAGGACCCCACCGGCTACGGACGCATCATCCGCGACGCCTCGGGCACGGTCACCGCGATCGTTGAGCAGCGCGACGCCACCCCCGAGCAGGCCGCGATCAACGAGATCAACGCGGGCATCTACGCCTTCGACGCGGACTTCCTGCGCACCTCCCTGGCTTCCCTGGGCACCGACAACGATCAGGGCGAGGTCTACCTGACCGACGTCCTCGCGGCAGCCGCCCCCGCCGGGCGCACCGCCGGCGCCCTCGAGCTCACCGACCACTGGCAGAGCGCGGGCGCGAACGACCGCGTCCAGCTGGCCGAACTCGGCGCCGAGATGAACCGCCGCATCTGCGAGGCCCACATGCGCGCCGGCGTGACGATCGTCGACCCTGCCTCCACCTGGATCGACGTCGACGTGAGCGTCGGTGCCGACACCACCATCTACCCCGGCACCTGCCTGCGGGGGACAACCACCGTTGGGAGCGGCTGTGAAATCGGTCCTAGCGCCACGCTGATTGATGCGGAAATTGGGGACCGCGCTGTGGTTCCCACCGCGTGGATCGGTCAGGGCTGCGTCGCAGCCGATACGATGGTTACGCCATACAGCACCATCGGCACATTGATCGCGGCGCCTCGCGCCTGATCCAACACAAGGAGAGACAACCGCATGAGCGGACTGGTGACCACCGGAGAGAAGAACCTCGTCCTCGTTTCTGGACGAGCTCACATGGACCTGGCTCACGCCGTGGGCGAGGAAATCGGATGTGGGGTCTCGCCGGTGACGGCCTACGACTTCGCCTCCGGCGAGATTTACGTGCGCTTCAACGAGTCCGTTCGTGGCGCCGACGTGTTCGTCCTGCAGTCCATCGCGGGCGACATCAACAAGTGGCTGATGGAGCAGCTCATCATGATTGATGCTGCCAAGCGCGCGTCCGCGAAGCGCATCACCGTCGTCGCTCCCTTCTACCCCTACTCGCGTCAGGACAAGAAGCACCAGGGTCGCGAGCCCATCTCCGCTCGCTCATGGCTGACCTGTACCGCACCGCCGGTGCCGACCGCATCATGAGCGTCGACCTGCACGCCTCGCAGGAGCAGGGCTTCTTCGATGGTCCGGTTGACCACCTCTTCGCCATGCCGGTCCTCGTGGACTACGTGCGCGGCCGCGTCGACCTGGCCAACACCGCCGTCGTCTCTCCCGACGCTGGCCGCATCCGCGTCGCCGAGAAGTGGTCGAAGAAGCTGGGTGGCGCGCCCCTGGCCTTCGTCCACAAGACCCGCGACACCACCCGCCCGAACGTCGCCGTCGCGAACCGCGTCGTCGGTGAGGTCGCCGGCAAGGAATGCGTCCTGGTGGACGACATGATCGACACCGCCGGCACGATCACCGAGGCGATCAACGTCCTCAACAATGCCGGTGCCAAGAAGGTCATCGTCGTTGCTACCCACGGCATCCTCTCCGACCCCGCCGCGAAGCGTCTCTCCGAGTCCGGCGCCGCCGAGGTTGTCGTCACCGACACGCTGCCGATCCCCGCTGAGAAGCGCTTCGAGCAGCTCACCGTCCTCTCCATCGCGCCGCTCCTGGCTCGCGCGATCCAGGAGGTCTTCGAAGACGGTTCGGTCACATCGCTCTTTAACTGAGGGGCTCCCGCTTCACATCTGCCCTCGCCGTGAGGTAACCTATTGGGGTTGCTCCGGCGAGGGCGGATCCGTATCCGCCGTTATCGACAGGGCCTGAATTGAAATGCCACGCGTTTCCTTCACTCTGCCGACACCGACGCCGGACCTGAGAAACGAAGGAAAGACACATGAGTGACAACCCCGTCCTGCTTGCCGAAGAGCGTTCCGAGTTCGGTAAGGGTGCTGCCCGCCGCGCCCGCCGCGCCGGCAAGGTCCCCACGGTCCTCTACGGCCACGGCGCCGAGCCCCGTCACCTGGACGTTCCCGGCCACGACCTCTTCCTCATCGTTCGCGGCACCAAGAACGCGCTCGTTGAGCTGAAGATCGAGGGCAAGACCAGCTGGCCCTCGTCAAGGACGTTCAGGTTCACCCCGTGCGCCGCGACATCCTGCACGCCGACTTCCTGGCCGTCAAGGCCGGCGAGAAGGTCGACGTTGAGGTCCCCGTCGTCGTTGTCGGCGGGGCTGCTCCCGGCACCGTTCACTCGCTCGAGGAGTTCACCATCCTGGTGAAGGCCGCCGCCACCTCCATCCCCGAGAACCTCGAGGTGTCCATCGAGGGCCTCGAGGCCGGCTCCGCCGTGCACGTCTCCGACCTGAAGCTGCCCGCCGGCGTTGAGGTCGAGCTCGATCCCGAGACGGTCATCGTCGCCATTCAGGAACCCGCCGCTGAAGAGGCTGAGGAAGCCACCGAAGAGGCCGCCGCCGAAGCCGCCGAGGGCGACGCCGAGTGACACTCGCGTAGCACACGCTTTCCACGAGGGGGCGAGGCTGATGCCTCGCCCCCTCGTCGTATCTGCGATACTTGGGGCATGAGTGACCTCCACGTGATCATCCCTGCCGGCGGCGCTGGCACCCGCTTGTGGCCGCTGTCGCGCCGCCGCCGCCCTAAATTCCTCCTCGACCTGGCGGGCACGGGCCGCACCCTCCTGCAGGGCACGGTGGACCGCCTGGAGGAGTCGGCCTCGTCCGTGACCATTGTGACCGGCCAGGCGCACCGCGATGGCGTGCTCGCCCAGCTGCCCGAGTTTGCCTCGTCGGATAATCGCACGCTCCTCATCGAGCCGTCTGGCCGTGATTCGATGGCCGCGATCGGCCTGGCCGCCTACGTCGTGCGCGAGCGCTTCGGGGACGACGCAATCGTTGGTTCCTTCGCGGCCGACCACCTGATCGCCCGCCCCGAGCTGCTGCGCGCCGCCGTCGAAACCGCGATTGGCGCCGCCCGCGACGGCTTCGTTGTGACGATTGGCCTGACGCCCACCGAGGCCTCGACCGCCTACGGGTACATCGCGCCCGGTCCGGCCCTCTCTGACGAGGCCGGGGAAGCCGACGCTGAGCGCGGCGCCGCCGGGTCGCCGAGTTCGTGGAGAAGCCGGACGCCGACACCGCCGCCCGCTACGTGTCGCAGGGCTACCTGTGGAACGCGGGCATGTTCATCGTGTCGGCGGGCGTGCTCGCCGGCCACC
>CAKMQM010000135.1:0-3615 GCA_927911615.1 uncultured Xylanimonas sp. | reverse complement strand
AAGGCGTCATGGTCCTCGCTCGTCCTTGACCCGGGCGAGGGTGACCTCGTCCGATTCCCGATCGCCGACGCGCGCGATACATCCACTCGATAAACGACGACAGAAAGCAGAACCAATAATGTCGAATCAGATTTTCGCAGGTGGCCCGACCCCCGAAGATGACGCTCTCGAGGCGGCCGGCCAGGTTCAGGCGCGCACGTCGTCGATCGACTCTCTCCTCGACGAGATCGACTCCGTCCTCGAAACTAACGCCGAGGCGTTCGTCCAGGGCTTCGTCCAGAAGGGCGGCCAGTGACGTGAGGCGTCGAGTTTTCGGCATCGAAACGGAGTACGGGCTCACGGCCGCGTCCCCGAGTGGGGCGCCCCGATGGATGCCGAGCACGCCGCTCGCCAGCTGTTCGAGCCACTCCTGCATCAGGGACGCTCCTCGAACCTGTTCCTACGTAACGGCGGGCGCCTCTACCTGGACGTCGGCGCTCATCCCGAGTACGCGACTGCCGAGTGCGATCGTCTTGAGGATTTGCTCGAGCAGGACCGCGCTGGCGCCGCCATGCTTGCGGATTTGGCAGTTCAGGCAGACGAGGCCCTCTCCGAGCTCGGTTCAGACCTGCACCTGCACCTGTTCCGCAACAACCTGGACTCGCAGGGCAACTCGTACGGCTGCCACGAAAACTATCTTCTCCATCGGCGCCGCGACTTCCGTCAGGTCGCCGACGCGCTCGTCGCATTCTTCGTGACACGCCAGATTCTCGTCGGTAACGGATGGATCAACACCGCTGCGGCGACGCCGCGCCTCCAGTTCTCCCAGCGCGCCGATCAGATGTGGGACGCCGTGTCGTCGGCGACCACACGCTCGCGTCCGATCATTAACACGCGCGACGAGGCCTTGGCTGATTCTGGCGCGTATCGGCGCATGCACGTCATCGTCGGCGACACAAACGTCGCCGAGCCGACTACCGCACTAAAGGTCGGTATGACCGAGCTCCTCATCCACGCGATCGAAGACGGTCTGCAGATCGAAGACCTGGCGCTCGCTGATCCGATGCGCGCGATCCGGGAGGTCAACTCGGATCTGTCCGGCTCGGCACCCCTCGAGCTGGCCAACGGACGCACGACGAGCGCCGTCGCGCTGCAACGCGAGATCCGTGAGCGCGTGCTCGCCCGTATTCCTGTCGCGGAGCTGGATCCGATGCGCGCCTACGTCGTCGACCTGTGGGGCAGGGGCATTGATGCCATCGCCAGCGGTGACTGGAGCGGCATTGACACCGAGCTCGACATCGCGATCAAGCACAAGCTTCTCACGTCGTACTGCGCGCGCAGTGGGGCGAGCCTCGCTGATCCGCGCGTGGCTCGGCTCGAGCTGTCGTACTCCGATATCACCGCTGCTGGCCTGTGGGAGCGAATGGAACGCGCGGGACTTATGCGACGCCTCACCACCGTCGAAGGTGTCCGTCGCGCGCAGACGATCGCGCCTGCGACGACCCGCGCTCACCTGCGCGGACGTATCATCGCAGCCGCCGAGGACGCCCGCGCTGACCTGAGCGTCGACTGGGTGCACGTGCGTCTCGATGAATCGTCGACGATTCCGTTGTCCTTGCAGGATCCGTTAGCCACCACCGACCCGCGTGTTGACGCGCTCATCGCGCAGATCGACTCTCAGTCTCCTACGATTCCCGCATGAGCTCCGAGTCGTCGTCCTCCGAGTCCCGCGCCGTCAGCCGCGCACGCGGCTCCTCTCGGCGCGCGGCTGCGCGTGCACAGCGCTCCCGCGGCATCTCCCGTGCATCTATCTTCCTGCGCGTTGTTCTCGCAGTGGTTCTCATCGCCGCGGGAGGAGGCCTTGCCTGGTGGGCGTTCCACCCCCGCCCCGCCGACAAAGCGAGCGCGCCCGAAGCGGCCACCCAGTCGCCAACCCTCGCTCTGTTCGACCGCGTGACGGTGTCTGGGCGCGTCGGCGCGACACCGACCATCGAGATCAAGGCCCCGCTGGAGATCGACGGTTTCAAAGCACGCGTGCTCGAGGAAGGCAGCGGTCGTGAGATCACCGAAGGCTCACCCGTCCTCGTCTCTGTCACCGCCTTCGACGGAACCAGCGGACGCATGCTCTCGGAGTCCGGCCGCCCCCAGATGAGCCTCGGCATCGTCGGCTCCGGCCAGATCAATGACGACCTGTCACGCCTGGTCACCGGCAAGCGCGAGGGTACACGAGTACTCGCGTTCCGTTCCATTACGATGGGTGACGGATCGCCGAATACCATCGAAGTCGACGTCGTCGATATCCTGCCGTCGATCGCAACCGGTACCTCGGTCGACGCGAGCGTCGGCCCAATGAGCGTTGAGATGAGCCCGGAGGGGCCGATCATCAGCCACATTGACACGCTTCCCGGCGGCGTCACGACCCAGACCCTTATCAAGGGTGACGGGGTACAGGTCCATGAAGGCGACCGGGTCGTCGCCCAGTTCACGGTTCTCGGCTGGACCGACGGTACCGTGCGTGTGTCCACGTGGGAGACCGGCGTCCCAGAAGTCATCAACTTGGGGACGGCGATGAAGGGGCTCGCGACGGCCCTCGTTGACCAGAAAGTGGGGTCACGACTGGCCATCACAATCCCTCCGGACCTGGCCGCCGGTGACGACACGCTGTGCGTCGTCATCGATATTCTCGGTACGGAACCTGGTACTGCGACGAACGGGGACCAGGCACCTCAGTCGTGACCGTTCAGCTCGTGAGAGCCGTTTCGCACGAGACTTGTCGCTTGTGGGACACTGGGAGGCATGCTGAGATGGATGACCGCCGGTGAATCGCACGGACCCGCACTGCTCGCAACGATCGAGGGACTGCCCTCCGGGTTGCATGTGACGACGGAGGACCTGCGCCGTGGCCTCGCGCGTCGTCGCCTCGGCTACGGTCGCGGCGCGCGCCAGAAGTTCGAGGCCGACGAGGTGTCGATTCTGGCCGGCGTGCGCCACGGAGTCACAACCGGCGCCCCGGTGGCTATTCGTATCGGTAATTCCGAGTGGCCCAAGTGGGAGACGGTGATGAGTGCCGATCCCGTCGATCCGTCGGAGCTTCTCATTGACGCGGGAACGGGAGACGAGCGCGAGATTGCTCGTAATCGACCGCTGACGAGGCCTCGGCCCGGCCACGCGGATCTTCCCGGCATGCTCTCGTACGACCTGTCCGAGGCTCGCCCTGTTCTTGAACGCGCGAGTGCCCGCGAGACTGCCGCGCGCGTTGCGCTCGGTGTGCTCGCCGAGGCGCTCCTGGACCAGGTCGCCGGCGTTCGTCTCGTATCCCACGTCGTCTCTGTCGGAGCGCAGCGTGCCACGGCCTCGTCGACTCCCACTCCCGCGGACGAAGCGGCGCTGTGCGAGGCCTCAATGCGCGCACTCGATCCGGAGGATAACGCGCACTTCGAGGCAGCCGTCGACGCCGCCAAGCAGGCGGGTGACACGATCGGCGGAGTCGCCGAAGTGATTGCATACGACGTTCCAGTCGGCTTGGGCACTCACGTGACCGCGCGCGAGCGCCTCGATGCGCGCTTGGCCGCCGCACTCATGTCGATCCAGTCCGTCAAGGGTGTCGAGATCGGAGACGGTTCGCGCAGGCCGCAC
>CAKMQM010000134.1:0-9083 GCA_927911615.1 uncultured Xylanimonas sp. | reverse complement strand
GCTTCGGCTCGACCTCTGCAGCGTCGGCGGCCTTCTTCGCCGGGGCCTTCTTCGCGGGAGCCTTCTTCGCCGGCGTCTTCTTCGCGGCAGACTTCTTCTCCTCGGCGGGAGCGCTCGCCGCGTCGACCGCGGCGGCAGCCTTCTTGGCGCGCGTGGTCTTCTTCGCGGGGGGCTTCACCTCCGTGGTTTCCACAGTCGTCGCGGAGTCCTTTGCCGAAGCGCGAGATGCACTCACACGGGTCCCTTTCATTGATGGGCATGCACAGCGGAGCCGATTGCAAATCGGCACACCAGCGCCAAGTCTAGTGCCTTGCCGTTTAGTTTTCCTGACGGTAGGTGTGAGGATGCCCCGCCTTGGGATCACGCACGCACTCGAACCTCGGTTAGAGTGGGCCTATGACTCTGAGCGACAGTTTCGCAACGCTGCGTCCATCAATCGACGAGGCGACGGCCACCAGCCTCGCACACCTCCTCGCCCGCGCAGGAGCTTCCGACCGATCCGATGAATTCTCTCGCGCGGTCCTCGCCTCCGTATCCGGAGGGAAGCGTTTCCGTGCCCTCATGGCTCACGTGGGCTACGCGCTCAGTTCCGGAACAGACATCGAGGAAGTGTCGCTGCCCCATCTCAGCGCGGCACTGGAGCTCTATCAGGCCAGCGCCCTCGTCCACGACGACATCATCGACAAGGCCGACGAACGACGCGGCATGCCCACCCCTCACCGCACGCTCACGGATTACCACGCCGCACAGTCGTGGATCGGATCATCGACGGACTTCGGTCGACACGGCGCTATTTTGGTCGGCGACTTCCTCTTTTCGGCGGCAACGGCTGCCGCGGACGAACAGGCCTTGACACTGCGAGAGGACTGCGCGCGCGCGTTTTCGCGCCGGTTTGCGGATATGCACGCGGAGGTCGCACTGGGGCAGTACCTCGACATCACCGCCGAACAAACCCCGCTCGATCCTGAGCGCACGGATGCACTCAGCACGAGCGACTCGCTCGAGGTGGCACTGCACAAGTCGGCCCACTACTCGGTCGTCCACCCGGCGCTCCTCGGCGCGATTTGCGCAGCTTCATCGTTCGATCACGTCGCCGACCTGCTCGATGTTCTCGAGACGATTCTGACCCCGTGGGGCCTGGCTTTCCAGCTGCGCGACGATGATCTCGGAGTCTTCGGAGACCCGGCAGTCACGGGCAAGCCAGCCGGCGACGACTTGCGCGAAGGAAAGCGCACTGCGCTCCTGGCGCTCACGTGGGAGGCCTCCTCCCCCGCCGAGCGGCGCGCCCTCACCGACGTCCTCGGGGTGGCCGAGGCCTCGGCAGAGCAGATTGCGACTGCTACCGAGATCGTGGAGCGCAACGGGCGCGCCGCACACGAGGCCGAGATTGCACGCCTCGTCGCCGACGGAGACGCCGCCCTTGAGGGCAGCACCTTCGATGAGGATGCTCGCGCCATGCTGCGCGAACTGTGCTCGATCCTGACCGCCAGGCGGGCCTGAAAAGAAGGGGTAGCCTCAGAAGGCCAGCGTCGAGGCGATTCGATTCACTCGGTGATGACGGCCCGACGTGAGCGCATCGATCGGGCGCTCGCCCAGCTCGTCCTGCACGGTGTATAGCCACGCCGCTGCTTCCTCGGCCGTGAAGCCGTCGTCGGCAAGCAGGGTCAGTGTGCCCTGCAGGAACGGCAGTGGCTCCCAGCCATTGTCGCCCTTGACGATAACGTCCTGCGGGACGCCGCGCGCCCCGCTGGCGTCGCGCGCTTCGATGAGCACACGATCGCGGATCAGCTGCTTGAGGCGGCGTTCCTCGATGCCGAGGAGACGGCAGACCTCGTCGGTGGAGAGCACGGTGATATCAACACTGGTCATGAGCGCAAGACTACCCCATTCATGCGCCGCACCGACGTGGGCACTTCCAATGATTTTGCGAAAACTCCCATAGAATCGAGCAAGTGAGCGATGAACAGACATTCGACCAGACGGACCCGTTGATCGGCCTCCTCGTCGACGAACGGTACCGGGTGACGCGCAGGCTGGCGCGTGGCGGCATGGCCACCGTCTACATCGCGCAGGATGAACGCCTTGATCGCCCCGTCGCCCTCAAGGTCATGCACCCGCACCTGGCAGACTCCGAGGATTTCGTCGCACGCTTCCGCCGAGAGGCGCGCTCGGCCGCACGAATCGTTCATCCCGGCGTCGTCTCCGTGTTTGACCAGGGCGTGGTCACGGGCCAGGGGTTCCTCGTAATGGAGCTCATCGACGGCACGAACCTGCGCCAGCTGCTGCGCGCGCAGGGTGCCTTCACGATCCCGCAGGCTCTGCGCTACACCACCGACATTCTTGAGGCGCTGCGCGCCGCCCACCGCGTCGGCGTTATTCACCGCGACGTCAAGCCCGAGAACATTCTCGTTCCGACCGACGGTCCGGCGAAAGTGACCGACTTTGGTCTCGCTCGAGCTGCCTCCGAAGTCTCCATGTCTTCGACGGGAAACATGCTCGGCACGGTTGCGTACATCGCCCCTGAGATCGCAACGACCGGGCAGGCTGACGCACGCTCGGACATTTATTCGGTCGGCATCATGCTCTACGAAATGCTGACGGGCTCCGTTCCATGGGCGGGTGAGTCACCTCTGCAGATCGCGACGCATCACGTCTCCGACGACGTACCCAGCCCGTCGGAGGCCCAGCCATGGATTCCGCGAGAGATTGACGATCTCGTCGCCGCCCTGACCGCCCGCGACCCCGCATCGCGCCCCGCCGACGCATCGGACGCGATCGACCTCGTCACTCGCACTGCTGCCGCCATTCCGTCGGAGCTGGCCAACCGCCGCGCGGAGATCGCGCCGGCTGACCGGGCGGGCGCCTCGGAAACGAGCGCGCTCAACACCGAGCTGATCTCGGCTCAGTTTACGAGGCCTCTGCCTCTCTCGGCGCCGTCGACGGTCGCCACTGTCCACACGTCGGCCCCGCTTCCCAATGCTTCGGAGAACGGCGGCACCAAGACGTACAAGCGCGCCGCCCTGTGGGCTACCCTCGTCGTTCTGCTCCTCGCCGCCGCAGTCGTTGGCGGACGCTGGTGGTGGACCGAATACGGCCCGGGCTCCTACCTGACCATGCCCGCGACGGATGGTCGTCCCCTCGCGGATGTTCAGGCTGAGTTGAACGCGATGGGACTTGCTTCTTCCGTTGAGGAGGAGTTCTCTGACAACGTCGCCGCCGGTTCGATCACTCGCTCCGATCCGGAAGGCGGCGAACCCGTCCACAAGCGCGCCGAGGTTCAGCTCCACGTCTCCAAGGGCGTGGACATGAAGACGGTCCCTGACGTCGTCGGTAAGAACCAGGAGGACGCACGCAAGGCCCTTACCGATGCCGGCCTCGCCCTGGGTGCCATCACCGACGCATACTCCGAGGACGTCCCACAGGGCCAGGTCATCTCGCAGTCCCAGGCAGCTGGTTCACAGCTGGCGCACGACAGCGCCGTCGATGTGGTGCTGTCGAAGGGCCGCGAGCCCTCACCGTACCGTCGCTGAACGGGATGAGCGCCGATGCCGCAAAGAGCTCCATTGAGGGCCTTGGCCTCGTGGCTACGCCGACCGAGGCATTCTCCGACACGGTCGCCGAAGGCCAGGTCATCTCGCAGCAGACCAATGAGGGCACGATCCTGCACCGTGGCGACACCGTCGCCTACACGGTGTCGAAGGGACCCGAGAAGGTCGCGGTGCCCGACGTCGTCGGCCGCCAGCGCCAGGATGCTCGCGCCGCCCTCGAGGCAGCCGGCTTCACCGTGCAGGAGGAGGCAATCCTCGGCGGCTTCTTCGGAACCGTCCGACAGACCGATCCCGCTGCCGGAACAATGCTGAAAAAGGGCAGCGTCGTCACGATCACAATCGTCTGACCGCGCCCGAGGCACTCGCCCGTCATAAGTATCCCCGGCCTCGTCCATAACAGACGAGGCCGGGGAACTTATGTGCGGTGAACTCACTCCTCGTGGGAGGAACCCTTCGCCAGGTACTGGGCGACCTGGAATGCCATCTCCAGGCTCTGCTGGTGGTTCAGGCGCGGATCAACGAGCGTCTCGTAACGGTCGCGCAACGACTCGTCATCGATGTGCTCACTGCCGCCAATCACCTCGGTGACGTCATCACCGGTGAGCTCGACGTGCAAGCCGCCCGGGACAGTTCCCGCGGCCTCGTGTGCTTCGAAGAAGCCACGGACCTCGTCCATGACCGTCTCAAAGCGACGCGTCTTGTAGCCGGTCGACGAGGTAATGGTGTTGCCGTGCATCGGATCCGTCATCCACGTGACGGGACGACCGTCCGAACGCGCGGCTTCCAGCAGCGGCGGGAGCGCCTCGCGGATGCGCTCCGCCCCCATGCGCGTAATGAACGACAGGCGCCCCTCCTCACCATCCGGGTTCAGGCGATCAATGAGCGAGAGCATCTGATCCGGCGTGGTCGACGGGCCGAGCTTCACCCCAATCGGGTTGCGAACACGCGACAGCAGCTCGATGTGAGCGCCCTCCTCCTCGCGCGTCCTCTCCCCCGCCCACAGGAAGTGGGCAGACGTGTTGTAGGGCTCGCCCGTCCGCGAATCGATGCGTGTCATCGCCGACTCGTACTCGAGCAGCAGCGCCTCGTGCGACGAGTACAGGTCCACGTCGCGCAGCGTCTCAAAGTCGACGCCCGCGGCACCCATAAACTTGATCGCCCGGTGAATGTCCTCGGCCAGCGACTCGTAGCGCGCGTAGGCCGGGTTCGACATGAAACCCTGATTCCAGCGGTGCACCTGGCGTAGGTCGGCGTAGCCACCCTTCGTGAAGGCACGGATAAGGTTCAAGGTCGAGGCCGCGTGGTTGTACAGCGACAGCAGGCGCTGCGGGTCGGGCTCGCGCGCCTCGGGAGTGAACTCGAAGGAGTTCACGGCATCGCCGCGGTAGCTGGGCAGCGTGACGCCGTCGCGCGTTTCCATATCCGACGAACGCGGCTTAGCGTACTGGCCGGCGATACGGCCGACCTTGATGACCGGCAACGAAGCGCCGTACGTCAGGACGACCGCCATCTGCAGCAGCGTCTGAATCTTCAGGCGCACATGGTCCGCCGTCGCCTCGGCGAAGGTCTCGGCGCAGTCCCCGCCCATCAGGACGAAGGCCTCGCCGCGGGCAGCCGCACCCATCCACGTACGCAGATCGTCAACCTCCCCGGCGAACACGAGCGGCGGCTGACGGCGCAGCTGCGCCGTCACATCACTGAGGTGCTCCGCGTCCGCGTAGGAAGGCTGTTGGGCAGCGTCCAGGCCGCGCCACGTGTCCCAGGGAGCAAGCTCCCCGGACTCGGGCGACCACAGACGCTCAGGGACGCGGCGGGAGCGAGGCTTACGCACAGGCTCTCCGCCGCGTCCGGGAGTGATCGAAGGAATCACGCGAAGCGACTCACTCGCCGGCAGGCTCGACGGTCTGGCCGATCTCGGCCATCATCTCGAGGAACCAGGGGGCGGAGATGTCGAAGGGCTTACCGCCCGCGATGCGCGGGAACGGGATAGCCTTCAGGCGGTCGCCGTCCTCCTCGTCGTGGCCGATAACGCCGGACTCGCCCTTGAAGGCGCACTCGACGGCGAGGTCGGTCATCGACTTGATGAGACGCAGGTCATCGGCGTTGGCGCGCGAGGAACGCGAGAAGTAGCCGGACTTCTGGACCATGACCTTCTCGGCGTCGATCTTCTCGGCGAACTGCTTGGCGAACCACTGGCCGGGGTTGATCGTGTCGAGCTTGACGTGGCCGAAGGGGTCGCGCTGGACCTCGCCACCGGCGGCCTCGATCTCCGCGATGATCTCGGGGACGCCGGCGCCCTCGGACAGGAAGATGTTGACGTTGCCCTGCTCGTCCATGATCGCCTTGAGGCGCGCGGCCTCGGCGTCCAGGTCGATCTTCATCTCAGGCAGGAAGATGGCGTGGATGTCCCAACGCTCCTGCGACAGGCCGATCGAGGGCACCCACTCCTGGGTCTTCAGCCAGTCGTGGTAGCACTTCGAGCCGGCGGCGGTCAGCCAACCGCAGTGGCGACCCATGATCTCGTGGATGATGAGCATGCGCGGGTTGGAGCGGTGCTCGCCGATGACGTTCTGGGAGTACTCGGAGACCTCTTCAGCAGCGGTCCATGCACCCAGGGACTGGCGGATCGGCACAACGTCGTTGTCGATCGTCTTGGGCAGGCCCACGACAGTCAGGTGGTAGTCGTGCTCCTCCAGGTAGGCGGCCAGATCGGCTGCGGTCGTGTTGGTGTCATCGCCACCGATGGTGTGCAGGACGTCAACGCCGTCGGCGCGCAGCTGCTCGGCGGCCTTCTGCAGCGGATCCTCATCCTCGGACACGAGGCCGCGCTCGACCAGGTTCTTCTTGTTCGTCAGCTTGACGCGGGAGTTACCGATCGGGGAGCCGCCGAAGCGGTGCAGGACGGCGGCGTGCTTGCGCGCTTCCTCGTCCACCAGCACGTAGTTGCCGGTGAGCAGGCCGTGGTAGCCGTTCTGGTAAGCGATGATCTCAACCGTGGGATCAATTTCGTTGTAGCGCTCGATGAGTCCACCGACGGCGGAGGACAGGCACGGGGCGAAGCCACCTGCGGTCAGCAGGGCAACACGACGGACCGACATGAATGTCACCTTTCTCAGGTTGGTTAGGTACGGGCCCGCGCGCGTGCGCAGGGCACAGTTTATTCTACCCGGCTCACATCACGTTTCGCCAAGGACGCCCGTCCCACGAAACGCGACTGCAAGCGCCAACCACTGGTTGACGGCCCGGCCCTGTTACTCCTTGATCGAGGCCTTCTCGTCCTCGCTGCTCTCCTCCTCGGGAGCGGTCGGAACGGGCACCTCGGGGGCGGTGCGCCCACCGGGCGCGGGCCGACCGTTGGAGGGGACGGGACCCTCGAAAGCACCCTCGGCTGCCAGCTGAGCCTTCACGTCGGCGGCGTACAGGTCCACGTACTCCTGGCCAGACAGGAGCATCAGGTTGTACATGATCTCGTCGGTGATCGCGCGCAGAACATAGCGGTCCTTGTCGAGGCCACGGTAGCGCGAGAAGTCCAGGGGCTCACCGATCACCATGCCGATGTTCGTGCGCGAAGGAATCTTCTGCCCAATCGGCTGCGCCGCATGGGTGCCGATCATGGCAACGGGAATGACGGGAGCGCCGGACAGGAGTGCGAGGCGTGCGACGCCGGTCTTACCGCGGTACAGGCGTCCGTCGGGGCTGCGGGTACCCTCCGGGTAGATGCCGAAGAGTTCACCGTCGCGCAGGCGCTTCAAGCCCGCATTGAGCGCGGCCTCGGACGCACGACCTCCGGTGCGGTCCACGGGGATGGTGCCGACGGCGCGCATAAATTCCTTCGTCATCCACCCCTTGAGACCCGTGCCCGTAAAGTAGTCGGCCTTCCCCATGAAAACGACCTCACGGTCAAGCATCATCGGCAGGAATACCGAGTCCCACACGGCGTTGTGGTTGGACGCGAGGATAGCGGGTCCCTCGGCGGGAATGTTCTCCTTGCCGCGGATCCACGGGTGATAGGCAGCCTTCAGAATGGGGCTGCCGGTCGCCTTGAGAGCCTGATAGAACGCCACTGTCACTCCTGAAGTCTCGACGGGCGCGCGAGCGCGCGAACGAATTAGTATCAACTGTATGACGAAACGAACTCCCGTGCGCGATTGTGGGGAAACCATAGCGCCCGGTGAATCGGCTCGTCCTTTCGCTCGATCAGTGGTCTCTGCGGCCCTGTCAAGGGCCTCGTCGGTGGAGCTTCAACCCAGCCTCGATGCCGTCGGGACGCCGGCCTCGGGCGGGCATTGGGTCGTCGTCGACCTCGAGACGACAGGCCTGGGGGCGGGCGCAGAAATTACTGAGATCGGCGCTGTGCGCGTGCGCGATGGAGCGGTCGTGGACGAGTTTTCTTCCCTCGTGAAGCCCTCGCGTCCGATTCCACCGTTCATCACGTCGCTGACGGGCATCACGCCCGCGATGGTGGCAGACGCGGACCCGATCGCGGCCGTCCTCGACCGCTTCATGGAGTGGTCAGGCCTTGGCGCGGAGGGCTCCCCCGTCCTCGTCGCGCATAACGCGTCCTTTGACGTGGGCTTCCTCCGTCGTGCGGCCCGCACGTGTGCGCACCCGTGGCCTCGTGTTCGCGTCGTCGATACGTTGGCACTCGCTCGGCTCGCCCTGCCACGTCCGCTCGTGCGCAACCACAAACTGGGCACGGTCGCCTCCTACTTCGGTACTGCCACCGTTCCCGAGCACCGAGCACTCGGAGACGCGCGCGCGACGGCAGAGATCCTCCTGGGGTTCATCGACCTGCTCGCCGCAGCCGGCGCGACCGATGTGGAGGACCTGATCGTGTTGACGGATCAGGCTCCGGCGCGGCGCCCATCAACGCCTGACTTCGTCGGGGACCTGCCCGCCTCTCCCGGGGTCTATCACTTCATCGACACCGCGGGAGACACCCTCTACGTGGGGTCGGCCTCGTCCCTGAAGTCGCGCGTGGGCAGTTACTACACGAAAGCCGAAAAGCGCCCGAAGGTGCAGCGCATGGTGTCCCTGGCCGCGGGAGTGCGCCCCTATCCGACCGCCTCAATTCTCGAGGCGAGGATCCGAGAACTGCGCGACATCAAGGCCCTCGCCCCGCCCTACAACTCCGCGTCGAGGCGTCAGGGATCCCAGCACTGGGTTATCGCCAAGGCCGGTCGCCCCCGCGTCGTTCCGTCCGTGACGCTCGACGACCTGCCCCGCGCCCTCGGTCCCTTCGGGACGCGCGCGCACGCACAGCGGGCTGCAGGAGCGATCGAGCGGGTCCTCGCCCAGGCCGATCACGACTCCTCGGGCACCATCGTCGACGAGGCCGTGGAAGCCTCGTCATTAGCGGTGCCAAACGCTCTCACTTCCCTGATGGAGCGCCTGTCCACACAGGGGCTGTTCGAGGCGGCGGCTGGAGCGCGCGACGAACTGAGCGCTTACATCGCGGGTGTCGAGCGCTCCACCATGCGCCCCATCCTGGCGGCCCCGCGTATCGTCTGGGGCGCGCGTCGCGACGGTGGAGAA
>CAKMQM010000133.1:0-14356 GCA_927911615.1 uncultured Xylanimonas sp. | reverse complement strand
GGTTCCGTGGGAGGACCGCCTGCGTCCCTCGGATATTTCTCGCGACGACGTCCTGCCTTACAAGGCGGACGATGAGCGTCTCGTGCAGAGCTTCGAGGACACGAGCGTGGACCCGGACCTGCCGGTCGTGCGAGAGCTCGGCCTAGGGAGGGTGCGCGTCCTCTCGCCGGAAGGGCACAGCCAGGCCGCGAAGCGCTGGTACGAGTCGGAGCGCGGCCCGAAGTCCGGGCGTCGCCCGCGCAACACGTGCTCGACGTGCGGCTTCCTCGTGAAGATGGGCGGCGACATGCGCACAATGTTTGGCGTGTGTGCGAACGAGTGGGCGACCGACGACGGCGCCGTGGTCTCTCTGGATCACACGTGCGGTTCCCACTCGGAGACCGACGTTCCCAAGAATGGCACCGCATGGCCCGTGCGTCCCTCGCGTGTGAACGAGGGGGCGCTCGACGCCGAGCCGATGCCGCGCGCATCGAACGAGGCGAAGAAGGACGAGGCCGTGGTCGCCGAAGTGACGTCCGATCAGGCCGAGGCCCCGACGGGTGAGGAACAGGAAGGCTGACGTTTCCTTCCGCTATAAACTGGCAGAAAGCACTCGGGACTGACTCCTGGGTGCTTTCTCAGCAAGTGGGCAAATGGTGAGTTTGTTTGCGTGCTGGCGGCCGAACAGGCACGATTATCCGGTGAGCACACAA
The DNA here is from genome assembly GCA_927911615.1 of uncultured Xylanimonas sp. GTDB lineage: Bacteria > Actinomycetota > Actinomycetes > Actinomycetales > Actinomycetaceae > Pauljensenia. The sequence goes on along the minus strand of CAKMQM010000133.1, from coordinate 13,664 downwards.
GAAAAGACCGCCCCGTCCCACGGCGGCTTCGCACAGTCACTTGATTCGTTCTTCCAGATCTCCAAGCGCGGCTCGACTATTAGTCACGAAATCCGCGGTGGAATTGTCACCTTCTTCGCGATGGCATACATCCTGGTCGTCAACCCGGCGATCCTGGGCAATGCCGTTCCCAAAGACGGCTCCATCACGACCCAGGGCATCGCAGCCGGCACCGCGCTCGTCGCGGGCATCATGACGATCCTCATGGGCGTTGTCGCGAACTACCCCCTGGCGCTTGCCGCAGGCCTTGGCCTCAACGCGGTCGTCGCCTTCACCCTGGTCCTCGGTGCCGGCCTCAGCTACGGCGAGGCCATGGGCATCATCGCCTGGGAAGGTATCCTCATCTTCCTGCTCGTCCTCACGGGCTTCCGCGAGGCTGTTTTCCGTGCGGTTCCCGCCGCCCTCAAGACTGCTATCACGGTGGGCCTGGGCCTCTTCGTGGCCCTCATCGGCCTCGTGAACGCGGGTATCGTGCGTACCGGCGCGACCCCCGTCCAGTTCGGCATCTCGGGCTCGCTTGACGGCTGGCCGGCCCTCGTCTTCGTGTTCGGCCTGTTCCTCATGATGATCCTCTACGTGCGTAAGGTGAAGGGCGCGGTGCTGATCTCGATCATCGCCTCCACGATCCTCGCAGTCATCGTTCAGGCCTTCGCCCACATCGATCGCATCTCCGACACTAACCCGACCGGCTGGGGCCAGACCGTCCCCGAGCTCAAGGGTTCCCCGATCGCGGTTCCCGTGTTCGACACGCTCGGCAAGGTGGATCTGTTCGGCGGCTTCGGCAAGCTCGGCGTCGTCTCCGTGATCCTGCTGGTCTTCTCGCTCATGCTCGCGGACTTCTTTGACACGATGGGCACCATGGTGGCCGTCGGCGCCGAGGGCAACCTGCTGGACAAGGACGGCAACCCGCCTAAGACCCGCCAGATCCTGATCGTCGACTCCCTGGCCGCGGTGGCCGGCGGCGTCGGCGGCGTCTCCTCGAACACCTCCTACGTCGAGTCCGCCTCGGGTGTCGCCGAGGGTGCTCGTACCGGCCTGGCCTCCGTGGTCACCGGCATCCTGTTCCTGCTGTCGACCTTCCTGGCGCCCCTCGTCGAGCTGGTCCCGACCGAGGCCGCCTCCACGGCCCTCGTGTTCGTCGGCTTCCTCATGATGACCCAGGTGACCGGCATCGACTGGGATTCGCCGGAGGTTGCGATCCCCGCCTTCATGACGATCGCCTTCATGCCGTTTGGATACTCCGTGTCCGTCGGCATCGGCGTGGGCTTCGTGACCTATGCGGTCATCCAGCTCGTCAAGGGCAAGGCCGCCAAGGTGCACCCGCTCATGTGGCTGGTCGCTGGTCTGTTCATCATCTACTTCCTGATGGGCCCGATCCAGCGCCTCCTCGGCGTCGGCTGATTCGTCACGCTTCATACCCTTCCCGCCCCGCCGGAGCCTTCCTCCGGCGGGGCGGTCGTATCCTGGGAAGGTGCACCGATGGGGGCCGGTCAGCGCCGTCAGCCCCTGCCTCGTACAGTGCGCGAAGCGAGAGAGGGAGGAACGGCATGTCGGCAACGTTTGCATCCATGCGCTACGTGAACTACCGGTACTGGTTCGTCGCCTCCCTCATTGCGTCCACGGGCGTGTGGCTCCAGCGCGTCGCCCAGGACTGGTACGTGCTGACGGTCCTCACCGATCACGACGCCTCCCAGGTTGGCCTCGTGACGGCCCTCCAGTTCCTCCCTATTATCCTGTTCTCCGCGTGGGCGGGGGTCCTCGCGGACCGCATCCCGGGGCGCCGACTCCTGCAGTGCACGCAGCTCGGCGTCGGCCTCGTGTCCCTCATCATCGGCATCGTCGTCCTGACGGGGACGGGCGAGCTCTGGCATCAATACATCCTGGCGCTCATCTCGGGGACGATCTCCGCCGTCGATACCCCAGCGCGCCAGGCCTTTGTGGGCGAGCTCGTTCCCCAGGAGAAGATGGCGAACGCTGTGGCCCTGAACGCCACCGCCTTCCATACTGCGCGCCTGATCGGCCCGGCCTCGGCCGGCTTCTTCATTGACTGGTGGGGGATTGGCCCAGTCTTTCTGATCGATGCCGTGATGTTCATGGCCCCCGTCATCGCGCTGGCCCTCATGCGCGGCGACCAGCTCTACCCGCGAACCCTCGTGCCGCGCGCCCGGGTCAGCTGCGCGAGTCCGTGGTGTATGTGCACAGCCGCACCGACATTCGCATCATCATGGCGTTGATCTTCGTCGTGAGCGCCCTGGGCATGAACTTCCAGATGACGAGCGCCCTCATGGCGACGACCGTTTTCGGCAAGGCCGCCGGCTCTTTCGGCATCCTCTCCACGTTCATGGCGGTGGGGTCGATCCTGGGTTCCACGGGAGCTGCGCGCCGCGCGCCCCGCCTGCGCATCATCCTCCTGGGTGCCGCCTTCTACGGGATTGCTGAGATCCTCCTGGCCCTGTCGCCCTCCTACTGGTGGTTCGCGCTCCTGTCCATCCCCACGGGCTTTGGCATGCTGACGATGAACACGAGCGCCAATGCCCTCGTTCAGACGCGCACCGACCCCGACAAGCGCGGGCGCGTCATGGCCCTCTACTCCCTCGTGTTCCTCGGAGCGACGCCGATCGGCTCGCCGCTCATCGGATGGGTGGGCACGACCTTCGGCGCGCGCTGGTCGATCCTGGTTGGCGGCATCGCCTCCCTCGGCATCGCGCTCATCTGCGGAGCGTGGGCGATGATCCACTGGAAGGGGCGCGTCGTGCGCCGCCGCTCGTTCCCGTGGGTGGGCATCGAGGCGGATTCCTCCGTGGACGCGCCGCGCCGCTCGGTCGACCCGCTCTGATCGACGCCGGGCGAGGGACTTAGAGTACGCGCTCCAGGCAGTAGTCGATGCTGGCGAGGAGGGCCTCCACGTCGTCGACCTCTACGCTCGGCCACGTTCCGATGCGCAGCTGGTTGGCGCCCACGCCGCGGTAGGCGCCGATGTCGACGATCCCCCTCGCGCGCAGGTGCGCGGCCAGCTCAGAGGCGTTCACGGCCTCGTCGATCTCGATCGTGGCGGTCACGGGGGAGCGCCACGCCGGGTTGTCCACGAAGGGGCGTGCGGCCAGGTTCGCTTTGGCCCAGTCGTAGATGAGGGACGAGGCCTGGGCGCAGTGGGCGCTCACCGCGTCCATCCCGCCGCGCTCGAGGAGCCAGCGGACCTGGCGCTCCGCCATGATGATTGTTGCGAGCGCGGGAGTGTTGAGGGTCTGGTCCTTGCGTGAGTTGCCGATGGCGGCGGACAGGGAGAGGAACTGCGGGACCCATCGCCCGTCGGCGCTCTCCTCGACGCGGCGGGCGCGCTCGACGGCGGCGGGGGAGAGGACTGCGATCCACAGGCCGCCGTCTGACCCGAGGGCCTTTTGGAGGGAGAAGTAGTAGGCGTCGACCTGGGTGAGGTCGACGGGTGCAGCCCCCGCGATCGACGTGCCGTCCACGAGGGTGAGCGCGTCGGGTGCCTCGACTCGGTAGACGGGGGAGGTGACACCGGTGGAGGTCTCGTTGTGGGGGTAGGCGTAGACGTCGACGCCCTCTGAAGCTCCGCGCGGGGACACGGTCACGAGAGAGCCGCGGGGTGCCTCGTCAATGAGGGGGGCAGTGAGGTGAGGTGCGTGGGCGGCCTCGGAGGCGAATTTCGCGCCGAATGCGCCCCAGGAGCCGAACGCCGCGCGCGAAGAAATAAGGCACGCGCAGGCCACGTCCCAGAAAGCGGAGGCGCCGCCGTTGCCCAGGACGACCTCGTAGTCGCCGGGGACCGACAGAAGGGTGTGCAGCCCGTCCTTCAGTGAGGCGACCACGTCGCGCACGGGAGCGGCGCGGTGGGAGGTACCCATGAGGAGAGGGGAGGAGAGCGCCTCGATCTGTGCGGCGCGCACCTTGGAGGGGCCGCAGCCGAAGCGTCCGTCAGCGGGGAGGAGGGCCTGGGGGATGTCGGGGAAAGCCACCATGGCAACAGCCTAGTCTCCTCGGGTCGGGTATTTCCATCACGTTCATTAATCGAATTATCGTGAGGGCGCACACGTGGACACGCCCGTTTTTCCACATCAACGCGTCGTTGCGCGTGCGGGAAGGAAGGTGACCCTATTCTGTGTTTATTACCTGCCTGATGAAGGAGGCCGACGTGGCAGACCTGATCGACACCACCGAGATGTACCTCAAGACCATCCTCGAGCTCGAGGAGGACGGGGTCACCCCCCTGCGTGCGCGCATCGTCGACCGCCTGGGGCACTCCGGCCCGACGGTCTCGCAGACGGTCGCGCGCATGGAGCGCGATGGCCTGCTGCATGTCATGGGCGATCGTCGCCTCGAGCTGACTGACACCGGCCGGGCGCACGCCACCGAGGTGCTGCGTAAGCATCGCCTGGCCGAGCGCCTCCTCCTTGACGTGATCGGCATGGAGTGGGCGCAGGTGCACGATGAGGCGTGCCGCTGGGAGCACGTGATGAGCGACGCCGTCGAGGCGCGCCTGGAGGAGCTGCTCAGCAATACCTGCGTGGACCCCTACGGCAATCCGATGCCCGGCTGTGCGCCGCTGGAGGGCGCCTATTCCGCTGAGCTGGCGGTGCGTTCGCTCGAGGCGGGTGCCCTCACGCTGGCACGCATCGGCGAGCCGATTCAGGCGGATGCGGAGCTGCTCGCCTCCTTCGATGAGCTGGGCCTGCGTCCGGGCGCTCGCGTGGGGCTCTCGGCGCACGGTGACGTCGTGCGCGTCGCTGCGCTCGACGAGGCCGGCGAGGTTCGCGGGTACCTGACGATCCCGATGGCGCTGGCCGCGCACCTTTTCGTGCGGGGTGAGTGAGCGCTGACGATTGACGAGGCCGGGGTGATAAGCCCCGGCTTTTGTCGTCTCGAAGGGGTGTGTCTCGAATCGCGAAACGTGTGAGGGGGCGGGGTTTTCCTGATATTGCGGGATGCAAATGTCACGGAATGGTAACGATGAGGATGGTCACTGTTACCAGAACGTGACATTGGCCGGGTGGTCAAGGTATAGTTCATATCGGTCATCAGACCACCCGCCCATTCGGAACCCGAAGTGAGACGACGAATGGAGCGGAAAAGTCGTCTCACGCGGGGAACCCAGATGTGGCTCCTTGAGCCTTGGGGTGAAGCTCGCACGCCGAGCCGGACCTCCCGTCCGAACCCGACAGCTAACCTCGCAGGGAAACAGGGAGAACATGAGTGAAGACTATTAAGCCTGCTCCGCGTCACCGCATGGCACGTCGCCCGCTGACCGATTCCGTGGTCGAGGGTGTGAACGTTTCTGGCGCCGCTCGTCCGATCGCTTTCGCGTCGGCCGCCGGTGTTGCGCTGACCGCGATTGCCGCCGGCGTTGCGAACGCCGCCCCGGCGACCCCTCAGTCTGAGCCGCAGAGCGCTGACCTCACCACGACGACCGTCGCCGTCGATGACGTGACCACCGTTGAGGTCCCGGACATCGAGTGGACCGCCGAAGAGGATGTCACCGCTTCCGCCACCGCTGAGGCCCCCGCGCCGGCCCCCGTCGCCGCGACCCCCGCCGCCGATCAGTCCGACTCGGCTGCTTCCCGCTCGGAGACCCGTTCCGACGCGACCTCCGACACCTCCGCCCGTCAGGCCAGCCTGAACGCGGCTGGCGGCGACATCGTCTCCGTTGCCCTCGGCCTGACTGGTATCCCCTACGTCTACGGTGGCGAGACCCTCGGTGGCCTCGACTGCTCCGGTCTGGTCAAGTACGCGTACGCTGCTGCCGGCATCAACCTGCCGCACTCCTCGTCCGCTCAGGCCGCTGGCGGCACCATCGTGTCCGACCCGCAGCCCGGCGACATCGTGTCCTACCCCGGCCACGTCGCCATCTACATCGGCGGCGGCCAGATGGTCGAGGCCACGGTGCCCGGCCGTCTCTCCCAGGTTTCGCCGGTCCGCGCTGGCGCTACCTACGTGCGCTACTGAGCCTGCGATACATAGCTGATGATCCCCGCAGCCCCTATGGGCTGCGGGGATCGCTGTTTATGCTCGGGTTGGGCTTTCGCGGATCGTTAAAATACGGCACAATATAAGTGACTGCCACCACGAGGAGGACATCATGAGTTCTACCGAAGTCATTCTGGTCGGTGTCGATGGCTCGACGGAGAGCCTTGCCGCCGTCAAATGGGCCGCTGATCGCGCGCGCGCACCGGAGCGCGCATCCATTGCCTGTGCACCTACGCGCTGGCCTCGTACTCTGCGGCCGCCCTGGACGGTGGATACGCCGTTCTCGACGATGAGGCCCTGAAGGCGGGCGCCGAACAGGTCGTCGAGGAGGCAAAGGCCCTGGCTCGTGAACGCGGAGCGACGCATGTTTCCGGTTCTACCGAGCCCGGAGACCCGGCGGGGGTGCTCATCGACTTCTCCGCCGAGGTGGACATGATCGTCGTCGGTTCCCGCGGCGGTGGCGGATTCGCCGATCGTCTCCTCGGTACCGTTTCGTCGGCTCTGCCCGCGCACTCGAAGTGCCCCGTCGTCGTCGTTCCCCGCCACACCTCGGGCAAGAAATTCACGCCCGTCGAGCGCGTTGTCGTCGGTATCGACGGCACAGATCAGCCCTCGTGCGCGCTCAAGCGCGCTATCGGCGAGGCCCGCCTGTGGGATGCGCGCCTGACCGCGGTGTCCGCCGTGCCGATCGCGGTGGGTCCGTCCGTCATGACGTGGACCCCCACGGGCGTCGATCACTCGGCCCTGCTCGCGCAGGTGCGCGAGGGAATGGACGCTGCGATCGCCGCCGCCCTGGACGGCGATGACATGCACGTCTCCCGCCACGCCCTCGACGGCTCAGCGGCTTCTCTGCTCATCGAGTTCTCCACCGCGGTCGACCTGGTGGTCGTCGGCACCCGCGGGCGCGGGGGACTGGCCGGCGTGCTCCTCGGTTCGACGTCGCAGACGGTGCTCGGGCACTCGACCTGCCCGGTCATGATTGTTCCCTCCGCCCACCTCGGGGATGCGGGAACGGCCGTGCACACCGAATGGGAGCGCCGCTAAACGCATACGGTCACGAGGTCGGGGTTCCACGTGGGTGCCCCGGCCTCGTGCGTGTATGGAGGCGAGTGTCCGCCGGGGTGAGGCTCCCCGCACGGGGGTTGCAGGGCAGCGATGCGCGCACTTTGCTACAGTGGGCGCGGACAACTTGTCACGCCCTCGTAGCTCAGGGGATAGAGCACCGCTCTCCTAAAGCGGGTGTCGGACGTTCGAATCGTCTCGGGGGCACAGTAGAAGGACGCCATGCGCAACGCTCTCGGGTATCTCGTGACCGTCGTGGCTGCCGACGTCGTGCTCGCCATGCTCATCACAGTCGTCCTCGGCGCCGTTGTGACCATTTCCGTTGTCGACCTCCTCCGGGCGCGCCGCGTCACACAATAGGGCGGTGCTGCCGTAGGGTTAAAACGTGGTTCCTAGTATCTTTTCGCGCCGTTCCGCCCCTGAGCCCGAGGCCCCCAAAGCCTCGTCCACCTCGACGCACCCGACCACCCTCGTCGGCTCTGCGCGCGAGAAGTGGCGCTCACGCCTCAACCAGGACATCGCCGCGGACTCCACGTCTCTGCCGACGCTGTCCCTGTCCGACGCGCACCCCGGAGGCCTCGCCCAGCTCTACACGGAACACCCTGTCCGCCTGAGCCTCCTCATCCGCGAACCATCGCCCTGGGCCGCGCCCTCGAGCGCGCCCGTTCCATCATCGCGCGCTCCGAGCAGCGTGCGTCAGCGCACGGCACAGGACCCATCCACCTGGGAATCGGCACGGCCTCGTGGCGTAACGGAACCGACGCCGTCACCGTCCCGGCCCTTCTGCGCCCCGTGCGCCTCGTGCGTCGCGACGACGACGTGCTCATTGCGCTCGGACGCGGCGGCCTGCTCGCCCCCGAACTGGCCGAGGCCCTGCGCAGCCACGGCCTCGATGTGGACGGGGACACGATCCTCGCGCAGGCGAGCGGCGCCCACGGATTCTCCTCCTCGCAGGCGATGGCCGCCCTGCGCGATGCCTGCGCCGCCCTGCCGCGCTTCGAGGTCCGAGACGACCTCGTGATCGGTCTGTTCTGCCACCCGGCTGACGCCCTCGCCGCCAGCCTGGCCGAGGACGTGACAGCCCTCGAAGACTCTCAGGTGATCCGCGCGCTTGCGGGCGACCAGGACGCGCGCAACGACCTGCGCTCCGAGGCTCCGGTCCCCAACCCGGCCGACCGTGACCCCTGGGCGGAAAAGGGCGTCGGCGACCTGATCCCCTCCCAGCAGGACGCGGTTGAGGCCGCCTCCGACGGACGCAGCGTGTTCATCGACATTCCCGCGCACAGCGATGACGCCTCCGTCATCGCGGCCATCCTCGCGGACGCGGCCGCCACCGGTCGGTCGGTCCTGCACGTGTCGACCTACCCGTCCCGTTCGATCGCCGCCTACACGCGCCTGGCCGATCTGGGCCTCGCCGACATCGTGGCGAACATCGACGGCTACTCCGATGCGCGCAAGACCCTCGCAGCGCGCGTGAGCGCAGCGATGGAGGACACCTCGCCCGTCGTCGACCAGGCAAGCGTTGACGAGATGCGTGCCCGCCTGCGTCAGGTGCGCGGTCAATTGGCCTCGTACGCGACCGCGCTCCACCAGCCCTACGGCCGCTTCGGCGTGTGCGCGGCCGACGCGCTGCGCGCTCTCACCGACCTGACGAGCGGCGAGAATGCGCCCACGACCCGCGTGCGCCTGGACGAAAAGACCCTCTACGAGATTGCAGTCGATCAGGGTGAGAACGCCCGCGCCCTGCTGCGCGAGGCCCTGGCGTCAGGGACCCTCAGCGGCTCCGCCTCCTCCGCGTGGGGCAACGCCGTCCTGACCTCCGACGAACAGGCCTCCGACGTCCTGCTGCGCGTCGACCGCCTCTCCAAGACCCTGCCCGAGCTGCGCGTACACATAGCGGCCGTCGCCGGCGAGGCCGGCATCAAGCCTGCCGGCACGCTCGCCCAGTGGGACCGCCAGCTCGCCATGTTCGACGGCATCGCCGACGTCCTCGACGTCTTCCTGCCCCGCGTGTTCGAACGCAGCGCCGCCGACATGGTGATCGCAACCGCGCCCAAGCAGTGGCGCAAGGACCACGATATTTCGATGGGTCGCTCCGAGCGCAACCGCCTCGTCAAGCAGGCACAGGACCTCGTGCGCCCGGGCGTGCACGTGCCCGACCTGCACCGTGCCCTCATCCGCGTCCAGGAGCGCCGCGACGCGTGGTGCGCGGTCTGTGGCGATGACTCGTGGCCCATCCTGCCCGCGAAGATCGGCGAGATTTCGGCCCTGACGGACGCCGTGCGCGACGACCTCGACGCCATCGCCCCCGTGTTCGCGGCCGAGGAGCCGGACCTGGTGGGCACCCACCTGCAGCGCCTGACGACCCTCATCGAACGCTGGGCCGGCGACACCTCCGCCGCCCGCGAGGTGCCCGCGCGCCTTCAGATGCGCGAGCGCCTGGCCGCCCACGGCCTCGACAAGCTCACCCAGGACCTCGCCGATCGCGAGGTCGAAGATGCCGCGATCGACAACGAGCTCGACCTCGCGTGGTGGGCGTCGCTGCTGCGCGCCATGCTCGCCTCCCAGCCCGCCCTCGGCGGGGTTGACCCCGCCTCCCTCGAGGACTTGACGCGTGAGGGCTGCGAGCTTGACGAGGCACAGGTGGCCTCGCTCATCCCGCAGGCCATCACGGGCGTGCGCCGAATCCGCACGAACGCCCTGGCGGCCCGGCCCAGCCAGTACGAGGAGCTGCGCGACCTGCTCGCCGACGGAACGGCTCCCTCTGACCTGGACCTGCTCGCGTCGTACCCGCTCGTGCGCCACCTGCTGCCCGTCCTCATGACGGTGCCCTCGATGGTCCCGGCCCTTGCGCCGACGGGGCGCACCGTCGACGTCGTCGTCCTGGACGGCGCGGACGGCCTCCCGCTCGCTGAGCTGGCGCCGATCATCGCGCGCGGCCACCAGCTGGTCGTGATCGACGATCTGAGCGGTGCCTCGGAAGACGGCGCGACCCGCGAGCTGGCGGGCGTCCTGCCGGTCGTGCGCGTCGAGCCCGGTCCGCGACGCCTCAACGATCAGGTCGCCCTGCTGCTCGCCCGCTACGGCTACGAGCACGCCGGTATCCCCGTCCCGTGGACTGCCGCGAACGCGCCCGTGTCCGCCCGCTGGGTCGAGGCGACGGGCATGCCCGCGCCCGGTGCGCACGCGATCGAATCGACCGCCGCCGAGGTGCGTGCAGTCGTCGACGCGGTCATCGAACACGCGGTCGAGGCCCCGGAGCGTTCCCTCGCGGTCGTCGCCCTGTCCGAGCGGCACGCGCAGCGCATCCGCGAGGCCCTGGAGAGCGTGAAGGCCGACGAGCCCGGCCTGGCCTCGTTCTTCGATCCTGCGACCCCGGAACCCTTCGTCGTCGTCGGCCCCGATCAGGTGGCCGGCCTGACCCGCGAATCGCTCATCCTGTCCGTCGGGTTCGCGAAGACCCCGCACGGGCGCGTCATTCACGACTTCGGCGTCCTGTCGAGCGAGGAGGGTGCGGACGCGCTCGCCGAGGTCCTGCGCGTCGTGCGCGGCGACCTGACGCTCGTCTCCGCCCTGCACAGCGCGGAGATCGACCGTGACCGCCTCGGCCACGAGGGCTCGCGTATGCTCGTCGACCTCCTGGAGATTGCCGAGGGTCACGCGGGCGAGGGCATGGATGCTTGGCCCGTCCTGGCGGGCGAACCGGATCGCCTGCTCGTCGACCTCGCCGAGCACCTGTACTCGCGAGGCCTCGAGGTCGTCGCGAACGTCGGTATCCCCGGCGGCATGCGGATCCCGCTCGCGATCGGTCACCCGGAGTCTCCGGGGCGCCTGCTCCTCGCGGTGCTCACGGACGACGAGGAGTACCTGGCGGAACCCAGCCAGCGCGTGCGCGACCGCGCCCGTCCCCGCTGGCTCGAGGCGCAGGGCTGGGCGGTCTACACCGCCCTGTCGATGCCGCTGTTTATCGACCCCGACAAGGAGGCATCGCTCGTCGTCGACGCCGTCCTGGATGCACTCGAGAAGCTGCGTGCCACCGACGACGAGCCCGTCGTCGAGGTCCCCGAACGCATCGCCGATGACGAGGCCGCGGACGAGCACGTGGAAGAGCGCGCGGAAGAGGCTTCCTCCGATGAAGGTGACGGTGCCGAGGTGGCGGACGAGGCTGAGGACTCCTCGGAGGCCTCGGCTCCGCGCATGCCGATGCTGGACGACGGCCTCGACGAGGAATCCAAGCGCCGCAAGAAGGCAGACGAAGACACCACCGGCATGCTGCTGGCCATCAAGCGCAAGGAGCACGCCTCCGAGGAGAACCGTGGGCCGCGCCCCGCGATCGCTAAGGGCCTGCCGCTGGCCGCCTACTCCGACGACCAGCTCGACGAGATGGCCGCCTGGGTGCGTTCCGACGGCGTCGAGCGCACCGACCTGGAGACCGCCGAAGAGCTGCGCGAGGCCCTGGGCATCACGCGACGCGGCTTCCAATCCGACGCGGTCCTGGGCAACGTCGTGCGCCGCACGAAGCCCGCGGTGAGCGCGCAGGAATCTGACGAGGCCTCGGCTTCCGATGACGCGCAGCCGGAGGAATCCTCCGATGAGTGAGCCGACGCCGCGCAAGCGTCGCCGCGTCGCCCGCTACGTGTCCGAGGTGGACCGCCGCCTCATTGAGGAGGGCCTGCCGCCCTCGTGGGAGGATCGCGTGCGCCCCGAGGACACGCGCCCCGGCTCGATGGCTGATGCCCCCGACCGGGGCGACGGTGCCAACGACGCACGGCTGCTCGAGAACGTGCCGCCGCACGCGCAGGCGCGGGCGTAGGGGCTGGCGTAGGCGCGGGTGTCCGGATAGGTTGTGCACATCTGGATAGGTTATTTAGCTATCCGGATCTGCATTACCTATCCGGATGTTGTTTACCTATCCGCATAGGCGTGTTATCCGGGCGGCGCTGCCCGACAGATGTTCGTGCGGGGGCCTGTGGAGTGGCTCCTCGCTCGATCACGTCGTTCCCACCAATTTCGCACGTAATTCCTCGCCGGCTATTTCAGCTATTGAAATAATGTCGTTGCAATTACAACGTTTTCTTGGGGTCCTCAAAAGTGACCGGCTTAAATTACGTGCGAGATTTGAGGGGAAGTGTGGGTGATGGGGTGCTGCAGCACAACGACGGTGGGAGGGAGCCGGGGCGGCCGGAGCGCTGTTGATACAAAAAGGCGGGGCCGATGCAATCGCATCGGCCCCGCGTCCCTCACAAGGAGGGATCAGATGCTCAGTGGCGCGGCGTGCCCTGGGCGAGGGCGTCGCGGATCTCCGTGAGGAGCTTGACCTCGTCGGAGGCCTCGGCCTCGGGAACCTCGTCCTCAGCCTTCTTGCGGCGTGCGTTGAGGGCGTTCATGGGCACCACGATGCAGAAGTAGATCGCGAAGGCCATGACGATGAAGTTGATGACGGCGGTGATCAGCAGGCCGAACTTCACGTCGGTACCGTTCAGGGTGAGGATGAAGGCGTCCGAGAAATCGGGCTTGCCGATGACGGCCGCGATCAGCGGGTTGATGATGCCGTCGACCAGGGCGTCGACGATGTTCTTGAAGGCGGCACCGATGATGACACCGACGGCGAGCTCGACGACGTTACCGCGAGAGATGAATTCCTTGAATCCCTTGAGCATGGCTTCTCCTGTGTTGAATGAGGCCGGCCGGGCCGGCAAGTCTGAATCGCCGAAGTGTCTCGGCGTGGCGGCAATGTGCCGCCGGGGAGCGCGCGCCGCGTCGGCGCTCGTTTACCGTTGAAAACACTAGTGGGGACTTTTGTCATATGAACAGTGCTTAGAGGGTAATGTTCGTCGCACTTTTTGTAATTCGGTCAGCGAGGTGCGGATTTAGGCCGAAAAACCGCTGTGAGAGGTGTGTGACAAACGGCTGTTGGCGTAGCGGTTAACAGGAAAAACGCTGGAAAAAGGCCGATCGGACGTTTGTTGCAATCGTGCGTGTCGGCGTGATGATCGCATCGACGGGAACGTCGTGAGGCTCCGCAGGAATTACTCCGGCCTCCAGTACCTCGTCGTCAAAAATCGTCGCAACGACCGGGGTGCCGGGGCGGCGGTGCACGAGCGCGCGGTCATACCAGCCTCCGCCCTGTCCGAGGCGAGTCCCATCCACGGATGCAGCGAGCGCAGGAATGATGATCAGATCCGCCTCCTTGAGCGACTCCGCGCCCAGCACCTCACCGTCCGGCTGAGCGGGAGGTCGCCCAAGCGTCACCAACGCCCGGCCCGCCTCCCACAATCCCCAGCGCGGTTCGCCCAGGGGTGCCCCGCCTCGTCGAGGAGGACGGGTAGGAGCGCGCGGGGGAATAATCCGAGCGCGAGGGACATGTCGGGTTCGAGGGGGGTGGGGGCGAAGAGAGCGGGCAGGGTGACTCCGCCCATCGACGAGGCCAGGGCGCGGATCTGGCGAGCGATTCCCTCTGCTTCGGCGCGGTCGCGCACGGGAATAGGGGAGGGACTGAATTCCGAGGTGACAGGAGCCTCGAGTGCGGGCATGCTAGCGCGCCGGGCGCGGCGCCTGCTACGCACCTCGCGCGAGAG
>CAKMQM010000132.1:0-3423 GCA_927911615.1 uncultured Xylanimonas sp. | reverse complement strand
GGTGGGGGATCGCGCCAGTCCACGCACATGGGTCGGTTGCAGCGCTTGCAGTAGTCGACGCTGCGCACGCCCGGGTGGCGCGGGCAGTCGGGGGCGGCGCGCGGGTCAGAGCGCCTGGCCGTAGCTCGGCATGCTCATAGCTTCCCCTTTCGGCGGGGGGTAAGGGACGAGGGGAGAGGATCAGTCGACGATCTCGATGGAGTTGATGACCTGCTCCGTCACGGGGCGGTCCTGGGCGCCCGTGGGGGTGGTGGCGATGGCGTCGACGACGCGCTTGGACTCCTCGTCGGCGACCTTACCGAAGATGGTGTGGTTGCCGAGCAGCCACGGGGTGGGGGCCACGGTGATGAAGAACTGGGAGCCGTTGGTGCCCTTGCCCATGCGCTTGCCGGCGTTAGCCATGGCGAGCAGGTAGGGGTCGTTGAAGTTCAGCTCGGGGTGGATCTCGTCGTTGAACTGGTAGCCGGGGCCGCCGGTGCCGGTGCCGAGGGGGTCGCCGCCCTGGATCATGAAGCCGGGGATGACACGGTGGAAGATGGTGCCGTCGTAGAGGGGACGGGAGGTCTTCTGGCCGGTCGTGGGTCGACCATTCGCGCTCGCCTTGGCCAGGGTCACGAAGTTGTTGACCGTGTTGGGGGCGTGGTTGGGGAACAGTTCGACGGTGATGTCGCCGGCGGAGGTGTGAAGAATAGCTTTCATGACTGTAATGGTCGCATCTTTTCCTGGGTGTTTCCTGTCCGTCACGCAGCTCACGCAAGCGGGTGGGCTGCAGATCACAGCCCGTTGTAGCACAATAGGAGTGAGTGGCGCGTCCGCGCCCCCGTTTATTGTGGACAGAATCGGAGACATCATGGTTACTTCGCCGACTTTCGATGCAGAAAAGCTGCGCGCATCCTCTCAGCAGCTTCGCGACGCTGCTGCCATTTACGCCGGCAAGGTTGCCGTGCGGGCTGCCGATCTGGCTGGCCAGGGCGTCGACTGGGCCGCGCCTCGCGCCCAGGCCGCGCTGAATTCCGCGATCGAGCACGCGACCCCCGCGATCGAGACCGCCGCCGCTCGTGCGCAGGCTGCTGCCGCGCACGCCGGTCCGGCGATCGAGAACGCTCGTGAGCACCTCGTGGACGACTACCTGCCGCGCGCTTCCCTCGCCGTCAACCAGGCGGGTGCCGCGCTGTCGGCTCGCGGTTCGCTGTCGGAGCGCGCTCGTCGCGCGTCCGAGGCTTCGGCTGTCGCCCTCGCGACCCCCACGCGCAAGCGCCGCAAGTGCCGCGCGCTGCGCGCCTTCGGCCTGACGGCCCTGGTGGGTGCCGTCGCTGGCGCGGGCTACATCCTGTGGAAGCGTTCTCAGCCGATCGAGGATCCGTGGGCCGAGGAGTACTGGGCGGATCTGGACACGGATTCGTTCGTGCCGGACACCGAGGCTGAGAAGGCCACCTTCGAGGCTGGCGAGTGAATGTAACCTTCTGAGAGGTTTTTGCTTCGGGGGCCGCGGCGCGCTGCGCCGCGGCCCCCAACTCATCGCCACCAAACATCGTTTGCGCGAGCCGCAACGTCGGAGCACTTTCTCCTCGTCATGGTCGACACTTACTCCGCATTTTTGCGCGCTTTGCCGGATGGTCATATGATGAACATCATCTCATTGACGTCTGCAGGCCACGCCTGCGCTTGTTTCGCCTGGAGGTTTTCGTGATCGACCTGAGCTTTGACTCAAATAAGCACGATCAGACGCGTCAAGACGCGAGCAGTGGAGCAGACTCTTTGCATACGGTCGCACAGGCCGCGGAAGCTTTTGCGAACGCTCAGGTCGCCGACATGTGGGGTCGGGAGGAGCAAGGCGTAGAGGAAGCTCGTCAAGCCCTCATAAGCGCGTATGAAGCAGCCTGTCGCGGTTTTTCTTCAGAGGGCGATCAGTTCCGCGATTTCGGCAAAATGGTCGACGCAGCCGAAGAGGACTTCAGGCGAGCAGAAGAGGAACTCGTGCGGCTACTGGCTGGCACAGAGTCCGAACTGGCATTCAATTCCTTCATTCAGAAGATTGCCGCTGGATCGGTGGGCGCGCAAGTACTCAAAGCTGCGGGAACTCTGCCCCACGCAGCGGCGACGCCAGCGGGGGCAGCCGCTGCGAGTATGCAGGATGACAGCACACCCTCCGCCGTCGGCGCCCAGACCGGTATGTGATCGCAGGAAGTGACGTAGCAATGGTTCACAGCCCCAATTATGACCGCCTCATGCGTTTCGTGAAGTTCGCGAAGGCGAACCAATCTCTCTCCGATTTGGACGCTAAGCACCGCACCGCTATGGAGGCGATCCGCGAGGCCGAGAAGCGCATTCAACACTACCGCGAGTACCAGGGTTTCCACGGGAAAACCGGCGACGCTATCAAGAAGTGGCTCGATGAGGCGGAGAGGCGCCTGGAGGCGTGGCGTTCTTCGTATCTCGCTGCGACGCTTGTCGAGATCGAGATGCGCCGTGTCATGCAGCACGCGCGTGAGGAGGCTGAACTGCTGTCTCCCGTCCTCGTCGACTCCCGGCTGGATGCACTGCGCGACGCGGCCGATGTGGCGATTCCCGTCTCCCAAGGGGTAGGCGGCCCTTTGGGCTTCGGCGTCAATGTTTTGGCCTCGACCGGCGCGGCCGTCTACGATGCCGTCGCCGCACAAGCAAACGCCGAGCGCGAACAGAAATCCAAGGAGATTCTGCACAACCTCAACGACTCAATGCGCCAACTAGCTGCGCATGCGCGTCACGTGCAGCAGGCAGGAAAGCACACGAAGAAGGGCGGCAAAGGTGGCAAGTCCAACAATCTTCGAGACCTCCATGATATTTCCGCTCCATGGGTCGTCAAGGACATCGAAAACGGAAACAAGTCGGCATCACCGGACCAGCCCGGCGTATACCCGGGTGACCGCGAGAGCGACTACGGACGCGCAGACCAACGCGGAGCTAATTCCGGCGCCTACCCGAGCGGTTACGACGACCCCAGCGCGGAGGGCGCGGACGCGGAGCGACTGCGCAAGATGCAGTCCCAGCGCATCGCCGACAAATTCACCAAGGAGGGAGAGCTGGGCAGCCGCAGCAAGCCCATCACGGATCCACAGGACCTCATGGGTATCGACCTGATGCACACCCGCATCGGCGGGGAGCGCTACGCCAACGGCACCGTCGGCGGCTACACGCCTGCTCCCCCATCCGATCGTGACCACCCCCTGTGGCGCATCAATGGCGGTCCCTCCACTCGCTTCGACGCCTCCGGGCGCACGAGCCTCGCGGGCGCAGGAGCCCTCGGCGCCGGCGTTCTCGGGGCAGGAGCCCTCGGGGCCGCCGCCCTCGGTGCGCGCGGCGCCTCTGGCCTGGGTGCTGCTTCGCTCGGCGCGCTGGGTCGCGGCGGCGCAGGCGGCTTGGGCGCAGGCGGCCTGGGTCGCG